>JAIRRK010000043.1 GCA_031256015.1 Dysgonamonadaceae bacterium | reverse complement strand
TTCCAGTTTTCAATTTGTTCTTCCGTAAAAAAATTGTCGGCATAAGCTTGGATGGCTTCTTTGTAACATTCGGTTACTGTTCGTACATATTCGGGTCCTCTTGCCCGGCCTTCGATTTTAAAAATCCGAACTCCCGAATCCATCATTTTATTGAGGAAATGAATTGTTTTCAAGTCCTTCGGTGACATAAGGTATTGGTTGTCGATTTCGAGTTCGATATCGCTCTCTTTGTCTTTTACAATATATCCTCTTCGGCAAATTTGATTGCAAGCACCTCTGTTGGCCGAAGCATTCATTTCATGCAGACTCAGATAACATTTCCCAGACACCGCCATGCATAAAGCTCCGTGAGCAAACATCTCGATACGGATTAATTCTCCTTTCGGACCACGTATGTTTTGTTGAATAATCTGTTCATGGATATTTTTTACCTGATCCAGATTCAATTCGCGTGCCAAAACCACCACATCTGCAAATTGGGCGTAAAATTTAAGCGATTCGATGTTTGTTATATTCAGTTGAGTGGAAAGATGAACTTCTACGCCTATACTTTTTGCATAAATCATTGCCGCTACATCTGCCGCAATAATCGCCGTAAGTTGAGCCGATTTGGCGGCATCGATAATCATCCTCATCTGTTCCAAATCCTGATCGTAAAGAATTGTATTAACCGTCAGGTAAGTCTTCACTTTTTTCTCTCGGCCAATCCGGGCTATTTCATGTAAATCTTCAATCGAGAAATTATTGGCCGAACGAGAACGCATATTCAACCGTTCGATTCCGAAATAAATCGAATCGGCTCCTCCTTGAACGGCTGCAGCCAACGATTCGTAAGACCCTACCGGAGCCATTATCTCATACTGCTTGATGTCTCTCACAACGATGTTATTTTTATTTGAACGTGCGAAGTTACAAAATATCTTCTATCGATTTCAATTCATCTTTTGAAAATGCGGTATTATTCAGTGCCGGTAAGTTTTTGTTTAATTGTTCAACAGAACCGGCTCCGATAATTACAGAACAAACCGAATCGTCTTTCAATAGCCAAGCCAATGCCATTTCTGCCAAAGATTGGTTTCTTTCCGCTGCTATTTCGGTCAGTTTCCTGATTTTGGTTAATATATCTTCGGTTAATTGTTCTTTTTTCAGAAATTTTCCTTGAGCCATTCGGGAATTTTCGGATACTTTTCCATGAATGTACTTATCCGTTAATAATCCTTGAGCCAAAGGAGAAAAGGCAATAAATCCGGTTCCTTTTTCCCGTGCCTGTTCCAGGATTTTTTCTTTTTCCGGTTCTCTGTTAAGTAAGTTATATCTCCCTTGATACAAAAGACAATGTACATCTCTTTCTTCCAAATAGTCGTATGCAAATTGTGCCGCTTCATAAGGATATTTGGAAATTCCGACATACAGGGCTTTTCCTTGCTTCACAATATCTACCAATGTTTGCAAAGTTTCTTCCAAAGGAGTGAGCGGGTCGTAACGATGAGAATAAAAAATATCCACATAATCCAAATTCATTCGTTTCAGACTCGCATTCAAGCTGTTTATCAGGTTTTTCCGCGAGCCCCATTCACCATAAGGCCCTGCCCACATTTCATGTCCGGCTTTGGTTGAAATAAACAACTCATCGCGATAAGAAGAAAATGATTGTTTCATTATTTTCCCGAATGTTTCTTCTGCCGACCCATTCGGAGGCCCGTAATTGTTTGCCAAATCGAAATGAGTTATCCCTTTATCGAAAGCCGCATGAAGAATTTCCCGACTCTTGGTAAAGTCGTCATATTCTCCGAAATTGTGCCACAATCCCAAAGAAATTTCCGGCAATAAGATGCCGCTCTTTCCGGCCCGACGGTACTTCATTTTCCCGTTGTATCGGTCTTTGTCTGCTTGATAATTATCAATCATATTGTTTGTTTGGCTCTAATCAACTGCATTACATCCGGAATACGTTAGCTCAAAAGTGCAGGACGATTGACTATTCGGCCAACAAGCGTTTTACGGTTTCGGAAATTAATCGACCTTCTGTTTTGCCGGCGAGAGATTTGGTAGCTATTCCCATCACTTTACCCATATCCTTCGGAGAAGAGGCTCCTGTTTGGGAAATAATTTCTTTAATCGCTTTTTCCAATTCTTCGGAAGTCATTTGTTTAGGTAAATAATCCTCCAGCACAGCGACTTCTGCTAATTCTTTTTCTGCCAATTCGGGACGATTTTGCTCCATGTAAATGGAGGCACTGTCTTTTCGCTGTTTTACCATCCGTTGAAGGATTTTAACAGCCGATTCATCCGTAAAATCAGCGGCGGCTCCTTTAGCTGTTTTTGCTTCTAAAAATTCTTTTTTTACTCCTCTTAATGCTTCCAAGCGAATTTTATCTTTAGCTAACATTGCTTTTTTGATGTCGTCGCTTACTGTATCAAATAAATTCATATTCTGTTGTGTTATAATTTGTATTCAATAAATGTCTTCATCTTCTATCTCGGCCGGATCTTCGTAATTAAGTCGTGCTTCGGCTTGTTCCGCAATCTGCAACATGATTTTCGGACTGCGGTTGTATGTCGGATGATTGATAACGGCTTCGATAATTTCATCATCATCCATTTGCTCGAGAGAAAAAATAAATGGCTGCGGACGAGTTGTTTTTCCCATGTTACGCAGCACTTCTTTTCCGTAATATTTTTCCAACAGGTGAGCTTCGTAAATGGCCATTCTTTCTTCTTCTACTGCCTGTCGACGTTCTTCTTCTTTTATTTTTCGTTCTTCTTCCCGACTTAAATTTGCTCTTTCTTCGAAAACCTCTTCCATCAGCGGAACATTTTGGATTCCGAATCCTGTTGCCAAGATGGTTACTTTTGTTTTTTCTCCTAAAGTTTCATCGACTGTTGCTCCCCAAATTACTTCGATTTCCTTTCCGAACTTAGCCATGAAATCGTTGACATCGTTCATCTCTTCCATCATGAGTGGTTTTTGAGAACTGAAATAGATATTGAATAATATTTTTTTGGCGTTAAAAACGTCGTTATTATTCAACAGCGGAGAATTTAAAGCATTTTCAATTGATTCGGAAACCCGCCCGATTCCTTCACCGAATCCGGTACTCATTATTGCCACTCCTCCATCTCGAAGAATCGTATTTACATCGGCAAAATCGAGATTAACATGTCCGGGCAAAGTAATAATTTCAGCAATGCTTTTCGCCGCGATAGTTAAAGTATCATCGGCTTTTTTAAATGCATTCAATACATCCAAGTCGGAATAAATCTCGCGTAACCGTTCATTATTAATCACCAAAAGAGCGTCCACATTTTTACTTATTTCTTCTACTCCTCTCAAAGCTTGCAAGATTTTGGGTTTTCCTTCAAACAAAAAAGGGATGGTAACAATTCCCACTGTTAGGATTCCCATATCTTTGGCGACTTTAGCGACAATAGGAGCAGCTCCGGTACCGGTTCCTCCGCCCATTCCTGCAGTAACGAAAGCCATTTTCGTTCCGTCGCTCAATTCTCTTCGGATATCTTCAATACTTTCCTCCGCAGCGGCTTTGGCTTTATGAGGTTTATTCCCGGCACCCAGCCCTTCTGTTATTTTTTTCCCCAATTGTATCCTGTTGCGGACTTCACTTTCAAGAAGAGCCTGATTATCGGTATTACAAAGAACGAAAGTTACATCTTTGATTCCTTCTTTATGCATGTGCGTTACGGCGTTACCGCCACCTCCGCCAACGCCTATCACTTTAATGATGGCCGGTGTTTTTGTCGGGAAATCGAAATTAGTCAGTATATCATCCATTATGGTTTATTTTTGTCCGGTTTATTCTATATTATCGTCATCAAAAAGAGATTTGGAAGCTCCTTCCAGTCCTTTTTTAAATCGGTCGAAAAATCCGACTTTTTTCTTTTGAGGTGTCTCCAATCTTCGTCCGGTCGTTTCAGTTGGTTTTTCGACAATGTCTATTTCTTCTTCATCAAATAAGGAAATCTGACTTTCTTGCCCTTTTTCCCCGCCCTGTCCGGGTGTTTGCGGATATTTCGAGGGATATGACGTTGTTCTCGATTCAAAAGATGTTTCTCGTGGAATCACTTTTGCACAATTGTCATTTGCTAAATAAAGCAATCCGAAGATTGTTACATTAGCCGGATCTTCAATCAAAATCCTGTCGATGCTTTTTTCACTTACCAAGCTTTCTTTTGCCGTAGCCAATTTGACCGGCATGTTCGTTTTCTTTTTAATTGCTAACGTCATATTTTTCAATAAAGCTCCTCCTCCGGTGATAATGATACCTTCAGGCAATTCGTTGCCATATCCGGAGATTTCGATTTGCTTCATTATGTTAGCGATTATTTCATTTACGCGCGATTCAATAATTATATCGGCCGGTTCTTCTTTTTCCGATTCGTTTAAAGCATTTCCTTTCGAAATTTTTAATTGTTCGGCATCCGGCTCTAATATATTCAATGAACAGAGATCTTTTGTAATCACATTTCCTCCTAAAGGAATAGCGATCATATATTTCAGCAAATTTCCTTTATAAACAGACAAATAGGTTATTCCGGCACCAAATTCAACTAAGGCACAACCTAATTCTTTTTCTCTGTCGGAAAGAACAACTGCCGCCGTAGCCAAAGGAGAAATAAAGAATCCGGCAATTTCAATTTTTGATTTTTCTTCGATACTTTTCTTTAGGCAAAGTTTCAAAGAAGGCCTGCCTAAAATTAATTGGAACTTGGCTTCAATAACCTGACAAGGAACTCCTATCGGATTTGTTTCGGGACGGCCATCCAAAAAATATTCAGGGGAAACAATATCAAGGACTTCCGCCATTTCAGGTTGATATTTTCTACATTCTTCATACAGCGAGTCGATAATTTCGTTATCGACGGCTTCTCCGTTAATTTCTTTTTTTGCCGTGTAATATTCCGTTCGGAGAGATTGTCCTCCTATTCCGACATAAATTTTTTGCAGTGGTCGAAGTTGTCTGGTCAAATTCTTTACAAGAGAAGATATTTTCATCGAAGTTTCTTCTATGTTATAAATAAAACCTCGACGGATACAAGTTCCCGAAGCAATTTTTTCTGTTTTCGAAATAGTGATAACTCCATCTTTGCTTTTAGTTGCGGCGATGGCAATTATTTTAGAAGTTCCTAAATCCAGTGCTGCAACATATTTCCCTTGTACCATATTACTTAATTTTATTACCGTTTTATCTCTTCGTACAAACTACCTGATTTTCAAATTTCAAATTTACAACAGAATATCTATTCCACCCAATTTTATTTAATCCTTTGTCGTAAAATAACTTCAATTTATCTAAATTTTCTTTATAGCTTTCTATTTTCCCCAAAATAATAACATGATTTCCTACTCGTGGGATTAGTTCTACATCCAAATTCGGTTGCACATTTATTTGTTCAATTTGAGAATTCCAAAATTTGTTTTTATGTAAAAACAGGGCAAATTCAAACAATTGATTTTTCGCATATTCTTCCGAAATATTTCCGGTAGCAACCGGCACGTAAGCGGCAAAATTAGCCGGAACAGGCATTATTTTACTCTCATTATCCACATAATAATTCCCTTTTTCCGAAATAACACGTAAAATCGGTGTTCGTTGAAAAACTTCGATTTTCACAGACCCGTTGATTGTTTTATAAACTCTCGCACTCTTAATCAATTTATTATTAGTCAGTACTTTTTCAATTGAATCGAACTTAATATCCGATAGTTTTTTCCCTACCGGATTCATCTTATTTGTATTCAGATAGGAAAGAACTTGTTGTTCCGTCAAATACGAGATAACCGATTCTCCGGATATTTCCACTTGAATATCTTTGCATTCTTTGTCTATTCCTACTTTCGGATTCATATAGACAATCGCAAACACGATATATGAAATCAGTAGGAGAGCGACAAAAATAAATAAGATTTTTTTAATCATCCAGTTTTCTTTTTATCGGTTCAACCAACAATTCTATATCTCCGGCTCCTGCGATGAGCAATAATTCGATATGCTCTTTTTCTATCTTATCCACTAAATCGTTATATTCAATCAATTCTTTTTCAGGAGCAGTAACTAAATCAAAAATCATTTGCGAACTGACGCCGGGAATGGGTTTTTCCCTTGCCGGATAAATCGGAATCAATATTACTCGATCGGCCAAAGACAATGATCGGGCAAATTCTTTATAAAAATCGTTTGTCCGAGAATACAAATGAGGCTGAAAAACAACTGTCAGCCGTTTATTCGGATATAATTTTTTTACAGAAGAAATACTTGCTTCCAATTCTTCCGGATGATGAGCATAATCATCGATTAAAACCAGAGAAGGCGTTTCAATGTGAAAATCAAAACGACGTTTCGGGCCTTGATAGGAAGCCATTCCTCTTTTTAATTCTTCCGGCGTAACTCCATTCAAATAGGCGACAGCCAAAGCAACGACGGCATTTACTATATTTATTTCGACCGGAACTCCTAATTGAATATCTCGGATAATAATCTCAGGAGCAACAAAATCAAAAAATATTTCTCCGTCAGCAATGCGTATATTTTGAGCATAAAAATCGAGATCGCTTCCTCCTTCTATTTTGGAAATATCTCCTCCGTAGCAATAAAACTTTACATCATTTTTCAAACGAGGTGTAATATCCACCTTTTGCTCCATCAATAAAACGCCTCCTTCTTTGATTAATGAAGTAAAATGTTCAAAAGCTTCGCGGTAATTTTCTTCTGTTCCGTAGATATCCAAATGATCGGGAGCAACCGATGTAATGATTGCCATGTAAGGAGTTAACCAATGAAATGAGCGATCGTATTCATCCGCTTCAATTACAGTCAAATCACTTTTATCCGATAACAATAAATTGCTGTTATAATTTTTCAATATTCCTCCCAGAAAAGCATTGCAATCAATCTCTGATTGTTTCAATAAATGAGCAATCATTGTTGAAGTTGTTGTTTTTCCATGAGTTCCGGCCACACAAATTCCTTTTTTTGTTTTGGTAATTTCACCAAGAACTTGAGCTCGTTTCATCAAGCGAAAACCGTTTGTTTTGAAATAATTCAGTTCAGAATGATCGGAAGGAACAGCCGGAGTGTATATAACCAATGTATTTTCTTTGTTCTTAAATTCTTCCGGAATAAGCCTGACATTATCCTCGTAATGAATGGATGCGCCTTCTGCATTCAATTGTCGAGTTAAATCGGATTCCGTTTTGTCATAACCTCCGACTTTTTTTCCTTCAGACAAAAAATAACGAACCAAATTACTCATTCCGATGCCTCCGGCACCTATAAAATAGAGCGATTGTATGTCAAAAGAGTTTTCATTCATTTTCGAATCACATTTTCTATTTCTGTTACTATTTTATTTGCCGAATCGGGCAATGCCATTTTCAAAATATTTTCGCTTAAATCCCGCAATAAATTATCGTCTTTGATGATTTTCAAAACTTCGGGAATCAATTTTTCTCTCGAATCTGTGTCTTTAATCAAGATGGCAGCCTTATTTTTAACTAAAGCCAGTGCATTTTTTGTTTGATGGTCCTCTGCCACATTCGGAGACGGAACCAAAATAATCGGTTTTCCCAATAAACTAAATTCCGAAATAGAACCGGCTCCTGCCCGAGAAATAATTAAATCGGCAACCGAATAGGCTAAATCCATCCGAGAAATAAATTCGGTTAAAACAACCGGAGTATCCGGTTGTTTCTCTAAATTTTCTTTTGAAGTACGATAATAAACTTTTCCCGACTGCCATAAAAATTGAACATCACTTTCTTTTATTTCCTTCAAATAAGCAATCATACTTTCGTTGAGAGTGCGCGCTCCTAAACTTCCTCCCAATACGACAATTGTTTTTTTATCCGGATTTAAATGAAAATAAGAATAGGCTTCTTTTCTTTTTTCTTTCGAACAAATTAAATCCTGCCGAACCGGATTTCCTGTCAGAACAATTTTTCCTTTTTCGAAAAATTGTTCCATCCCTTCGTAAGCGACACAAATCTTTGCGGCCTTTTTAGCTGATAATTTATTGGTTACTCCGGCATAAGAATTTTGTTCTTGTAAAAGAGTCGGTATTTTCATCTGAGAAGCTGCTTTTAGAATGGGGCCACTTGCATATCCGCCAAC
>JAIRRK010000207.1 GCA_031256015.1 Dysgonamonadaceae bacterium | reverse complement strand
GATGCAACTACCACTCTCCTCGCATGATGACTACCACTCTCCTTGCATGATGGCTACCACTCCCCTCGCATGATGACTACCACTCTCCTTGCATGATGACTGCAACTCTCCTTGCATGACGACTGCAACTCTCCTGCGCGGAACGCAGGCATCTTATTAGCCGTGTGCAAGCGAAGCGCAGCCCACGGAAAGCAAGGAATCCCTCCCCTTCATCTGACAAATTAGAATTGTATTTAGGATACAATGGGCATTGCAATTGGATTACAATTGGAATTGCTGCCGCCGTTGTGCGGAGTAAAACGGACCGGGCTTTGCAGACGGCCTATATCAGACCAAATAAATTATTAAGATTTATTCTTTCGCCACACCCATAAATAAGGGAAGAAATAAAAATGTTGCAATCAGCGATACAATCAATCCTCCGATTGTTCCGGCGGCCAACGGAAACCAGAACGATTCTTTTCCTATTCCTACCATGAAGGGAAGAAATCCCAATACGGTGGAAATGACCGTTAAGAAAATCGGACGGATTTTGGCATGCCATGCCTTAATATAGGCTTGCAGGGGCGATATTCTCCTCTTCTTTATTATATTATTGTATTCGTTGATTATGTAGATGTTCGCATTGACCGATAAACCCGAAATGAGGATGAACGAGGCAAAGCCTCCCTGATCGAAATTCAGCTTGAAAAGGTAGAAGGTGAGGAATATGCCGATGTATGAAACGGGAATGACAAAAATAACGGAAAAAGGCTGCTTCAACGAGTTGAATAAAATACCGGAAGTGAAAAATACGATAACGAAAATCAACAGCAACAGCCAATATTGCTTGAAATCGGCCTTTCTCCAAGACCACGACTGTCTTTCACTTTGAATGGTGTAGCCCATCGGCAATGTTCGACCAAATTCTTCGATGTCTCGTTCCAATACTTTGTGCCCTTGCTGCTGTGCGCCAATGTATTCGTATTGCAAACAAAGGCGATATTGTTGGTTTTCTTTTACTATATTCTGCGGTGTTTGTATTTTTTCCAAACGAGCCAAGTTCATCAATTTAAACTCCCTGTCATTTCCCGATTGTCCGGGAATATTTACCAGACTCCATATATCGTATTCTTTCGATTGCCGCGAACTTAAAAGAATTTGCTCCGCTCCGTACTCTCCATTGATTTTTCCGGCATAAATGTCTTGTCCGAATATCGGCCGAAGAGATTGAAATAAACCGGTCGGCGTGATATTTTCATCGGCCAGTTGTTCCGGATTCAGTTCAAACACGAACTCCCGATAATCATCTTTGTAATACGAAAACTCCGTATTAATGATTACGTCTTTTATTCGTCGATGTTCCAGTAAAATCGACTTGAAGTCTTCGGCATAACCATACAATTCATCGTAATTAAATCCGTGAAGAAGTACTCGATAAGATCCGGCATATTCCGTTACATCGTTATCAAATCCGGGGCCTAATCCGTAAACGCTCCAGCTTCCTCCGCCTAATTCAATGGCTTTGCTTATTAATCGCGATTTCAGCAGGTAGGGAAAACTCGACTGTTCGGCTTGCTTCGTAAATTCGATATCGATATTGGCTCTTCGCGCATTTTGCACGTTGGTTCGAAACTGCTTCACTTCGGGACATTGACTGATGTAAATCTCCATCTTTTGTATCAGTTCATTCATTTGCGACAAAGTCGAGCCATTGGGCAAAGTGGCATTCACATGCAACGAAGTCCGGTCGTGTCCGGTGAAGTAGCTTCCGTTAAACACTTTCTGAACGAATAAGCGAACGGTTCCTCCCAAAGCCACATCACTGTACGGTTTAAGCTTTTCTTTATAGAAAGCCGATCCGAGTGTTTTGTTGTAAAGCTCGTCCCACTTTGAATCGCCTTCCATTTTATCCGGTAAAGAAAACACGGGAAGCCCGAAAATCAGAATGATTAGAATACAAACGGCAACACGAAACCGCCAAATAAACCGGCAGAAAACATCATAAAACCGATCAAAGACCCTCCTTATCCGAAATCCGATATTCGCTCTTTTTCGCCGGATTGTTTTCCGTCGTTCCGTCATATTCAGTTTCTCTATCAGTGCCGGAACAAGAAATAAAGCAACGAACAAAGATACCGCGAGATTGACCATGATTACTTTCGCAAAATCCAAGAGATTCAGTTTAATCTTTTCATCCATAAAAAAGATAATAATTAGAGCTGCCATAGTCGTAATCGTTGCCGTCGATATAGCCAAAAAAGCTCTTTTATTATGTCTTCGCAGAATTTGGTCCGACATAACAATTGTATTGTCGATGACCAATGTCAAAGAAATGGTTATTCCCGCCAGCGAATAAAGTTGCATTTCCAAATTCAACAGATAATAAAAGATAACGGCGGCCGCGATGTTCATGAACAGCGACAAACTAATCATTAAAAGGTATTTAAAGCTGCGATACATCAACAGGACAAACAAAAGCAAAATAAGCAGCGTTAACCCGGAGCGGAAATATATTTTATTAAGTTCTTCATGGATGTATTCGGTAGCATCGTACTCCACGTGTATTTCGTAATTAGGAGGGAAAGCCGATTTCATCTCATTGAGTTCAGCTCTTACTTTTTTATTTAAATCCAATTGATTGGCATCTTCTTCGGCCGTAATCGACATATACACGGCATTCAATCCATTGATTCGGTAATAATCGTAGGGTTCTTGTTCCGTATAAACAACCGATACCAATTGGTCCAAAAAGACAAACTTTCCATCGATGACTTTGACCAATATCTTCTCCGGATGAAAACCGAAAGTATCCTTGTCGGGAGTCAAAGCCAATCTGATCCATTGCTTTTCTCCGTCTTTTTCTTCCATCGAAGCAATGCCTAAAAACTCCTGACCAAAATAGTCGTGAATAGCGTTTTGGATTTCGCTTAGCGATATTCCCTGCGTTTCCAACTGCTTGTAATCGTATTCCAATCGCCATTCCATGGGCATGGCTCCGCTAAGCGATATTCGATTGATTCCTTTTATTTGGGCTAATCTCGGTTTGATATTGTTTTCGGCGTATTGCTGAATCATAATCGGACCGGCGGGAGAAGCAATCCGATAAGAAATAAACGGCCGATTGGCGTTGTCGTCGGATCGACTGACCGATATGGCGGGATAAGAAACCCCTTGCGGCAGATTCGGCCAAACCTGACGGATAATGGTGGATACTTCAAAACGAGCGACATCAATATTAACGTGTTTATCGAAACGAACCTGAATGTTTCCCCATCCGTTTCCCGATGTGGAAGTCATACTTTCGATGCCTTTCAATCGGCTGAGCATGGCTTCGAGTTTGGAAGTTACTTCCATTTCCACTACTCGCGAAGCATTTCCGTGCATCGCGAAGTTCACGCTCAACTGCGGAAGTGTACGCGAAGGCGACAGCTTAACCGGAAGCAAAGGCACGAGGGCAACTCCCACCAATGTCAAGCAGACAAATACCAATATGATTGAAAAGGATGATAATCTCATTAGTTTTTCACTCCTCTATTCAGTTCTTTTTCAAAAGATTCCGAGAGCGGTTCTCCGGATTCGAAATCGAACAAAGTGAGTTTTCTTATTTTATAGTAACTTTGCCAATACTCGTTCAGGGCGGAAATGTAATTCTTCTGCGCTTCTTTCTGACGACTCAGCGAAAGTGTCAAACTATTGATATCCGCTTTCCCGATGATAAAACGCTCTTTCGTATTCCGGTAGGCCATATTAGCCAGATTCATTGCTTCTTCGGCACTTAAAATCATGTCTTTTTGAGAATTAAAATCCGTAACGGTCATCAAAACATCCTGCTCCATATTTAATTCATTTTGTTGAACCGACAGTTTGGTTACATTCAGATTGCTTTTCGCCATGTTGGCTCGCCCTTTCCGAACGCCCCAGTCCACCAAAGGGAGATTCAGCGTGAAAGAAACTATTTCCTGTTGCGAGGGATTTCGATAAGCATCGCCGAACTTGTCGGCATATTGATTGAACCCGATACTGGCGGAAAAACTTGCATCGAAGTTCGATGCTTTTTGTGTTCGATCTACTTCCCGTTCGGCTTCCAAAACGGTTTGCCGGTATTCGATAAAATAAGGATTGTTTTCATTGGCATATTGCAATGCTTCTTCTTCCTGAATATGAATGTTAATCGGAATATCGGGAAGAATCAGTTTCACTTCGGTATCTTGTTCCATATTCAGAAAAGAAACCAGACTGAACATCGCTCTTTTCAGTTTTATATCCGCATTTTTCAGGGAGTTTTTCGCATTCAATTGGTCCAGTTTCAAGGTCATCAAATCAGCTTGCGAGATAGCGGCAATTTTATGTCGCTCTTCTCCGATGCGGTAAAGCGTATCGCCGGAAAGAACATTTTCAACCGCCATATCGTATTCCGATTGTGCCATTGCCAAGTTGAAAAAATACCCCGTAGTAGTTTCCGAAATCGACTCTCTGTTGTATAAATATTGCTGTTTGGCTTTTTTATACTTCAGAGGTTCTATTCGTTTTTCCCATTTGAAGCTGTTGAAGCCGAACAAATCCTGTATATAACCGACGCGAACAGGAACGGCCGTGAATTGAGTCAAAGCATTGTCTCCGAAAATACGCCTGAATTCCAATTCGGAGTCAATATAAAAAGTTCCTCCCGTCAAATCGAAATTCTGACGAATGGAAAGGTTTCCGAAGGAAGAGAATGTTTGTTGTTTCCGGTAAATATCTATATCCTCTTCCGAATTATAGCGACTGGTAATATGTCGGGAATATTGGAAAGGCGTCATCCTCAAATTCAGTGACGGAAGCCGTGCGGCTTTATACGAAAGAAATTCCCAATAACTCGATTGATAGATATTTTTCGCTTTAAAAGCTTGCAAAGAACTGTCGGATGCAATTTCAATGGTTTTGTCCAAAGTAAGTTCAATCGTTTTTGTTTGTGCCGACATTGTCGTATGGGCAAGTATCAAACAAAATATAATGCTAAACTTTAATCTGTATATATCCATATTTTTTAATATTAAAGGCGGTCATTCTTGGTTCTATTCAAAAGCCGATAAATCATCGGCACGACAAAAATACTGACAGGTGTTCCGACCAACATTCCGCCGATAGTGGCGATAGCCAGCGGTTTTTCCAGTTCCGAACCCATATCATGTCCGAAGAGCAACGGAGCCATACAAACAATTGTCGTTAAACTTGTTAAAAGGATGGCTTTCAATCGTCTTTTTCCTCCTTCATGAATGGCTTCCATCAGCGGATAACCCTCTTTGCGGAGCTGATTGATTACATCTACTTTCAGAATACTGTCGTTGATAACGATTCCGCAGGTAACGATGATTCCGATTGCCGACATCAAATTGAGAGAATGACCCATCAAAAGCAGTAAACCCAGAGCGGCCGTCACATCAATGGGTATTTCTATCAACACAATAAACGGTTGCTTGAAACTTTCGAATTGAGCCGCCAGAATGAAATACATCAATAACAAGGAAATAATCAAGACGACAATCAGTTCGTTGATCATCTTCTTATTAGAGAAAAAGCTTCCCGAGAAATCCACTTCCCAATCAGGATGATTGCTCATCTCTCTTCGGATGGTTTCCATTATTTTCTCTTCTTTATCGGTATTGAATATACTCATCGGAATATATTCTCCTTTCTTTCCGGCTATAATGGTTTTCACATCTTCCGAAGGAACGGTCGAGATGAAAAAACTCAGCGGAACGGATTGCTTTTCTCCTTGTTCATCCGGAGAAGTATAAACCATAATATTATCAATCACGTCTCTTACATTCTGTTCTTCATTCCCCAACACAATGGGAAGATATTGTTGATACGAACGTAAAACGGAAAACTCATTCGCCTTGAATCCTGTTTGCAATGCCCGGTAAACTTCATTATACGGAACTTTATAAAGCAACAGTTTTTCGCGGTCGATATGCAGATTCAATTGTTTTTGATAAGACACTCCGACCGGAATTTCGCCGGTTGTTTCGGCAATGTGTTTTTCCAAACCCCGAATAGCTTGAATATCCGTTTCGCGCGTTCTGTTTTTCGTGTAATACTCGATAACCAAAGCCGCTTCGCCGGTAGTAAACAGTTTCTCAAAAACATTTCCCGCCGGCTCGAAAGAAACAACGGCTTCCGGAAAATTAGAAAGGAAGTACTCCTTTATATTTTCTGTCAGAACCTCTATTTCTTTCGGTTTTTCGGTTCGGAGATAAATTTGAGTTTCGGTTGACGTTTGTTCTTGTTCCGAATTTAAAAGAAATTGTTGTTGAGCTACCAGTGCCGATTGTTCTTCTACTTTTTCTTTTATCGAGTTCAAGAAACATTCGGTTCTTTCCAGATTCTCGTCTACGTGAATGTTTTCATTCCATTCGATGTTGACCAACAATTCATTTTGACTGATATCCGGCATTCGATCTTTCGGAATTATCTCGAAAAACAAATAACACAAAGGAAATATGGCTATCAGTGTAATTCCTATCCCTATTTTATGAGAAAAAGTCCAATTGATTCCCTTATCGTATATTTTACTTAAAAGCGTGATTCCTTTATCTTTCTCCAAATTCACCGCTGAAGACTTTTTCGAATTACTTTTGGGAGTAAACACCAATTTATAAAGCACCGGAAGAAGCATGATTCCCGTCATATAAGAAACCAAAAGTCCGACCGTTACCGAAAAGGCCTGATCGAAAAACAAAGCACCGGCGATTCCGCTTAAGAAAACAAGCGGAATAAATATTGCAATCGTCGTAAAGGACGAACTCAGCATCGGGGCAATCACATCGTTTGTTCCGCGAATGCAAGCACCGGTCAACGATTCGCCGCGCAGACGGTATTGTCCGATATTATCGGTTACTATAATTGAATTGTCTATCATCATTCCCAGAGCCAAAATCAATCCCGTTAAGGAAATAATATTCAAGGAAACATGAAACAAATAAAAGAATAACAACGTAATAATCAAAGAAATGAACATCGTCAATCCAATAATAAGCGGCGATTTTATGTCGCTGAAGAAAAACGCCGACACGATACAAACAAAAATAAAAGCCAGAATCAGATTTTGCTGTAAGTTGGAGATGGTATAATCCAATAATTCGGTTTGGTTTTGGGAAATACTGAACTTTATTTTCGGATACGTATTCTGCATCCTATCAATGACTTCGTTCAAGGCTTTCTGCATGTTGGCCATGTTTTCATCGGCTTGTTTGATGATTTGCATCGCAATGGCGCGTTGTCCGTTGTAAATCACCATTCCTTTTTCTTTTTCCGGCACAATATCAATCTCGGCCAAATCTTTCAGTTGGTAAATTTTATCGTTTTTCCTTATGTAAATATGACGTATATCTTCCAAAGTGCGAAGAACGGCCGAAAACCGGATATTGTACTCATAGTATCCGTCGCGAACAATTATGCTGCCCGGTTCAATGTTATTATTATTCAGAGCCGATTCGATGTCCGAAAGAGTGATACCCGTAATGGAAAGTAATTTATTATCCGGCTTAATCAGTACTTCTTTTTTTATCAATCCGCTGACATCGACCATCGCGATTTGCGGAAGCTGTTCTATTTGTCTTTTTATAACGGTCTCGGCAAATTCCGACAAATCGAGGAAAGCTTTTATATCTTCGGGATTATTTTTATCTGCGGACGGAATCTCGGAATCGTTATTCAAAGTCAGGTTCAAGGTAAAAACGGGAATATCGGTCGCACTGGCTTTGACTACTCTCGGACGATTGATGTCGCGGGGGATATAGTTCATCGCAGCATCGATTTTTTCGTTCACTTCTATAAAGGAAAGATCCGTGTCGACTCCGTACTCGAAACTCAAGCGTATCAAACCGTTACCGTCGCGGGCTTCACTCCGTATGTCGCGCAATTGGTTTACTTGCAACAACTGCTGACGGACAGGTGCAATGACCGTATTTTCCAACTCGCGCGCCGACATGTTTTTACCCGTAATTTGTATGGTTATTTCGGGAATGTCAATATCCGGCAGCAACGATACAGGTACATTCAAGTAAGTGATGATACCGAGAATGAAGAACGCGGCAAATGCCATCAGAACGGCAATGGGACGAAAAATGAGATATTTAACCATAAGAACTAAGAACTAAGAACTAAGAGTTCTTCAGGGTTTTTAGGGATGATACCAAAATAGAAATTAACTCATCGCAATCGGAATAAATGCTTTTGCACATTTTTTCTTCCAAATAGTCTGTATCTTTCAATAGTTGAAGCCAATAAGCCGTTTCGTTTGCTTCTTTCAAAGCAACATGTAATTTATTTATAAAATCGGCTTTACTTTGAGCATATTCGGCTTCCCGAGCCAATGCGCCGGGAGAAGTTCCGCTTCGCAACAACTGTTTGCTTAATACAAATTCTTTCTTTTCTTCACATAAAGAACCACATAGTTTCACAATTCTGATTGCAAACGCATAACTTTTTTCTCTTAAAATCGATTCTCTTTTCATAATTTTCAGCCTCTAATTGTTTATAAATTAGTTGTTTTAATTATTGTTCTCAACTTCTTCACTCTTAGTTCTTCACTCTTAACTCTTA
>JAIRRK010000096.1 GCA_031256015.1 Dysgonamonadaceae bacterium | reverse complement strand
GGCTCACTTCGCTCATTTAGGGGGAATGCTTTTCGGTATCATTTTAATTCTTTATTGGCGAAAAAAAGGAATAAGTAATAATGGCGGATTTTATTAGTCGGAAATGAATCGAATCATTGGTCGATTTGTCAGCTTGTTCCGAAAAGGGAAAAAATAAAACGGAATGAAACAATTCAAGAAATTTATATGGAATATTGTCACGATTCTATCCTGTATCGGATTAATCGCGTTGCTTGTTTCGGCTTTTTCCGACAGGGTTTCTCCGTTGAATTATCCTTACATTCCTTTTTTCGGTTTGTTCTTCCCTTTTATCTTGGCATACAATGCAGCCTTTTTTGTTTTATGGATACTATTCCGAAAATGGACGCAGGTTGTTCTTTCCCTCGTTGTTTTTGTTGCCTGTATCGGCCCTGTACGTCATTACTTTCCGATTCATTCGAGGACAAAAGAAGTTCCCGAGAATTGCATTAAGGTTTTAACATACAATGTCATGCGTTTTAATCATTTGAAAAAGCATACCCGAAACAATCCGAATCCCATTATACAATACGTAATAAATCAAAATCCGGATATTGTGTGCTTTCAGGAACACGGAACCGTTCTGAAAGATAAGAAACATTTAACGGAAAAAGATTTGATTGAAGCCCTGAAAATGCCTTATCATGAAATGATTCGAATAGAACATTCTCCGAGTGACCATTTTTACGGGATAAGTGTTTTTTCCAAGTTCCCCATTCTTTCCGTTGAAAAGTTTCCGATTGAAAGTTCATACAACGGAGCCGCCCTCTTTGAATTGGATATTAACGGGAAAAAAGTTTCATTGATTAATGTACATTTGGAATCGAATAAAATTACTTCGGATGAACGGTCGGGCTATTACAAATTTACGATGGAACCCAATACTCAAAAATTGGAAGCGTTTACTCACATGATGTTTCAGCGATTAACGCCGGCGTATAAAATCAGAGCAAAACAAGCCGAGTTAATTAATGCGGAGATTAAAAAAAGTAAGAATCCGTACACAATTGTATGTGGAGATTTCAACGATACGCCTATTTCTTACGCTCGCTATAAAATAAACGAGAACTTGAGTGATGCTTTTTCCGATACCGGCTCGGGAATGGGAATTACGTTTAACCAACATCGTTTTTTGTTCCGGATAGATTATATTTTCCACAGTAAAAATATAAAGGCCTACAATTGTACGGTCGGAAAGCTGAGAGATTCCGACCATTATCCCGTTTGGACTTACTTGGAGTTATCGGATAATTAGATAATTTAATTGCCCGAAGATACAATACTTTCGAATTTTCCTTTAGACAGTACGGTTTCGACCACATCTCCCGCTTTCAAACCGTCGGAGGTTTTTAATGCTTTTCCGTTTTTTAATGTAATGGAATATCCTTTCGACAGGATGTATTCGGGAGAAGATAATTTCAAGAAGTTCTCTTTTGTTTGAAGTTCTTTCTCTCTGTCGTGAATATATCGGTCAACCGTTCTTTGAATATTTTCTTTCATCCGCAGCAGCGATATTTCCTGTTTCTCCACCACTGAACGAACAGCCATGGGCAGATAATACGATATCCGGTCTAAGTTTTCTTGAATATCCGTAAGCAATTGCCGAGTGAATTCCCAAATATCCGATTGAATGTCTTGCAATGAAGAAAAGAACTCCTCCGATTTACTTATTAAGTAATCGGCAACCGCGGTAGGCGTTTTGGCTCTGTGATTGGCAATAAGGTCCAAAACAGTATCGTCTCTCTCGTGTCCGATGCCGGTGATGATGGGCAAAGGAAATTGAGCGCAATTAACCGCCAGCTCGTAACTGTCGAACGATGCCAAATCGGAAGAAGCTCCTCCTCCGCGGATGATGACAACCGCATCGAAAGAATCTTGATTTTCGTAAATTTTATTCAAGGCGGCGATAATGGAGCCGGTCGTTTGAGTCCCCTGCATAACGGCCGGATAAAGAACCGGATAAAAAACAAAATGATGTTTATTCGTTTGCAGATGATTCAAAAAGTCTTCATATCCCGCTGCCGTGGACGACGATATTATTGCAATTCGTTGAGGCACCGGAGGCAGTTCCAATTCCCGATTCAAGTTCAGAACACCCTCTTTATCCAATAGGTCCAGTATTTGTTGACGATGCTGTTTGATATCGCCTATCGTATAGGTCGGGTCGATATCCAAAATATTCAGGGAGTATCCGTACAAAGGATGAAAATCAATGGAAACACAAACCAATACCTTGATTCCGGAGACAAAGGTTTGTCCGGTTGCTTCTTCGAAATAAGGTTTCAGTAATTGGAAAGTGGAATGCCAAACGTGAGCGGAAACTTTGGCTATAATCAAATCTCGGCTTTTTTCTATTAATTCCAGATAGCAATGCCCTGTTCGATTCAGGCGCACATCACTTGTTTCGGCCATAATCCAATAGGTATCGGGAAATGCCCTCTTGATTTCTTGACTAATCAAGATATTCAGTTGAGAAAGAGTAATAAATTCCATTTTCATCTCGCCTTAGGGAAACCTTTATTAAGAATTATTGTCGCAAAGGAAGTGATTTTATCCGGGCTTATGTCGGAGGAGGCTTTTGATACATCCGGTCCTCCTGTTTTCTTCGTGTCCCCGCAGGGACTCGAAAATTTCATAAGAAAAATCAATTCTTGTCTGAATATCAATATGTTGTACTACGTATTTCATATAATTCAAATGCGATAATTATTCTGATTGGTTGTATTTGGTTCTGCACCCGGTACTGCATTATTATTCTCATTTCTTGAAAAGAAAGGATGATTTTTCAGCATATCGGCATTTTCTTCTGCGGATACTTTGATATACTTCAAAAACGTCAATTCCCTTGTGTGTCCTGTTATTTTCATAATGGCAATAGTGGGAACGCCCGCTTTATAGGCGTTTGTTGCAAAGGAGCGTCGGGCGGTATGGGTGCAAACCAATTTGTATTTTTCGATATACTCCTGCTTTACTTCCCCTGCGATATGTTTATGTATGAGAACCTTTTCGTTGATTCCTGCAAGTTTTGCGATTTCTTTTATATGCTTGTTTATTTTTTGGTCGGACACCGCTATGTTCAGATTAAATCCATTGTCAAGTATTTCTTGAATAACCGGATGAATTGGGATTACCGCATTAGCTCCGGTTTTTATGGTTTTCATGCGGATATGATTACCTATATTCATTTCATTAAGCCGCCCGAAATCGGAAACACGCAATCCGGTATATGCACCGATTAAAAACCTGTCCCGAATCAACAGCATACTTTTGATTTTTTGCTTTATCTGAAAATTCGATAAATCAGGGAAATGCTCTATGACAAGCTCCCGCGTTATATTCAAGTGGTGTATTTTTAACAACTCCTTCTCTGTCAGGTATATATTTTCAGAATCTTTGCTCGTGGCTATAAACTCTTTGTGTTCAATATAATCGAAGCCGTGTAGCTTATCGACTAATTTTGCCTCCCGATAAGTCTGTTTTATTACTTTTATCAAAGTACCGAAATAATTATCCGAAAATCCTTGTCGATAGAACCAAGATTGGAAGTCGTTGTAGAAATCTATATTGATGTCCCCGAATCGAAGCCGCTTGTGCTTCTCTTCCTCGTACTTCCTGAGCTTGTTTAAGGTTGTAATGTATTTCTTTACCGTCAGCCCGCTGCGGACTTTCTCATAGCGGTTGATATACGTCTGTATGTATTCCAAGAAAAGCACGGGTTCGGGAGCGGTCGTATCATCTTTGTAAAACTCCTCATCGAGCCGGGCAAAAAAATCTTCCGGGATAGGAGGATGATAATATTCTTTGAAATGGGACATTGTGCGAAGGGCCGCCGCCTCCCATTTAGATAGAATGTCGTTCAATATATTGCCGTAGGTATAGTCTGTTGTAACTTTAGCTCTTTTCTTCGTGTTGTTCCACATTTTAACAGGAATAGACTCGCCGACAGACCTGCGATACTTCTTTCCGTTAAACGAAACGAGAATAGAGATTGAGGATATTTTCCGGATGGAATTAACAAGGAAGAATGTTACCATCGATGCTATTTTTTTGTTTTACAAACATTTCTCCTTTTCCGGTAAGCAGCCATTCTGCAGAAACGCTGTAATCGGAAACGAGATACGCAAGCCATGACAGCTGTGCGTTGTTTTGCGTAGATTGATTTTTTTCGAGAGCATTCAAATTCCAGCGGTTTATTCCATACCGGTTGGTAAATGTTTGTTTGCCTCGGATAATCCTGCGTTTTTTTAACTCATAAAGGGCATAAAAAAAACGCTGTGTTATTTTTTTGTTTTCTTCTGCTTGCATAATTCTTCCTGCCTTT
>JAIRRK010000039.1 GCA_031256015.1 Dysgonamonadaceae bacterium | reverse complement strand
AAAATCAAAGGAAAGAAGCCGGCGCGATTTACCGGGCACTCTTTCAAAGCAAAGACTTGAAAAAAATCTACTCCGTTGACGAAACGAAACGTTGGGTCATTCAAAACATCGATGCTCATCCCGACCTTAAAACCGAATATTTTGAAATTGTGGACGGAATCACACTGCAAGCTATAAAAAACTGGGAGGATACAACCTATCCGGTGGGATGTATTGCCGTTTTTGCAGGAAATGTGCGTCTGATTGACAATATGATTTATTAATCTTAAAGTTTCCGAGCAGTTGTTTCTCGACAGGATTTGTGACTTTGAGATAAATTTGTATTAACTTTGCAGGCGATTTAATTAATCAATTTAATCATTAATCGTTATGATGATTCAAGTCGTCAAATCTAAGTTGCATCGGGTTTCCGTTACGGAAGCCAACCTGAATTATATCGGCAGTGTTACCATTGATGAAGATTTAATGGATGCCGCCAATTTAATCGAAGGCGAAAAAGTGCAAATTGTAAACAATAATAATGGTGAACGCCTCGAAACGTATATTATCAAAGGAGAACGAGGATCCGGTAAGATTTGCTTGAATGGTGCTGCTGCCCGCAGGGTACAACCCGGAGATGTGCTTATCATCATATCTTACGCTTTGATGGATTTTGAAGAAGCTAAACTTTTTAAACCGGCAATTATTTTTCCGGATACGGCAACCAATAAAATTCCGTGAATAATTATGTTGTTATTTAAACCCGTCATGATTGGCGATAAAGATATTATCCAATCATTTTCCGGCAAAAGTATATTCCGAAATTGTGATTTTTCTTTCTCCAACATGTTTGGCTGGAGTCATTATTACAATACTACTTTTACCGTTTCCGAAGAAAATTTCCTATGCGTACGGTTTCAGCCCCGAAATGACAGCCCGGGATATTTGTTCCCTCTGGGGGACGGCAATTTGGAAGAGGCCGTCAATGCGTTGATAACTGATGCCGAAAGCAGAAACAATCCGTTTTACATGTATGGCGTTACTCAAACAATGTTCGAATTGATAGAAAAAATCATGCCCGGAAAATTTGTTTACGAAAAAAACAGAAACTGGTTCGAATATATTTATTCTTCCGACGATTTAATCCGCTTAACCGGGAAAAAATTTCAATCAAAACGAAACCACATCAATAAGTTCAAACGAACATACGAATGGGAATATCTTCCCATTACACACGATATTATTCCGGATTGTCTGACACTATATAAGCGATGGTGCAGAGAAAACGGAGGATGCAATACGGAAGAATCTCTGATTGAAGAAGGAATTGCCACTCAAAGCATATTTGACAATTACGAACACTTGAACTTGATTGGCGGGGCTTTGAGAATCAACGGAGAAATATTGGCTTACTCGTATGGACAGGCTCTCACCGAAGATACTTTCGGAATACATGCCGAAAAATGTCTGCCGGAAATCGACGGCGGTTTTTCGATGATGAATCAGCAATTTGCCGAGCATAATTGTTCCGAGTTCCTTTACATCAATCGAGAAGAAGATTTGGGTCTTGAATCTCTCCGAAAAGCGAAATTGTCGTATCATCCGACTATTTTATTGGAAAAAGGTTATCTGAGATTGAAATAAAATATGATTCGAAAGGGAGAAGATAAGTATAAAGAACCTCTGATGTCTTTATGGAAACGCTGTTTCCCTTCCGATACGGAAGCTTTTATCCGGTTTTATTTCGAAAAAGTTTATAAGGATAGCGAAACGCTTCTTTTCATCAACGAAAATCAACTTGTTGCTTCTTTGCAGATGATTCCTTATCCTGTCAAAACAGGAAATTCAATCGGTATGGCCGGATATATATACGGAGCAATGACTCATCCCGACTTCCGAAAGAGAGGATACATGGAAAAACTGCTCGAGTTTTCTTTCCTTGAAATGAAAAAAAACGCTTACGACTATACTTTTCTGATTCCTCAAGAAGATTGGTTGTTCGGGGTTTATGAAAAATACGGTTACACCAAAGCTTTTCCGACATCAAAAGACAAGACGGTTGAGGCTCCCGAACAATTAAGCTGTTTGCCGAGAGATAAAGAAATCCGGGTGTACAAAACGCCGGCTGAAATTAATCTCGATGATGCGTATCTCGTTTATTACCGGTTTCTAACGGAAAAACAAAATGTAATCCTGAAAACAAAAAATCAATTTGAGCATATTCTTGAAGATTTATTCTGTGAGAAGGGACATCTTCTTGCGAACGACCGAGGGATTGCTTTCGTTGTTTTCCAAAGAGAAAAAGCGATTCTCAAAGAGTTTTTCTATCAGGATGAAGAAACGAAACAGAAATTTCTTTATACAACCGGGAAAACCTATCCCGGAAAGGAAATTGTCGTTCAAAATAGTCCGGGTGAATCGTTTTCCTGTTTCAAAGGAATGATAAAAAGTCTGACCGGCAATAACGCCCCGCCTGTTACGGACATTTATATGAGCATGATGTTGGATTCCTGACAGGCCTTACGGCAAAGAGTTAAAACACGAAAAACAAGAAAAAAAGAGAAAAAATAAACTTTTTCTTCTTTTTTTGGTAAAATATCGAAAAAAGTTTTTAGCTTTGCAACCGGATGTAAAATAGATAATAAAAACCGGATAATAAACAATATGAATATCCTGAAAGACATAAATAAAAAAAACATTGCTTTTTCTTTCATTTTTTCTCTTGAAAAT
>JAIRRK010000222.1 GCA_031256015.1 Dysgonamonadaceae bacterium | reverse complement strand
TATTACGAATGGTTTTCTACATCAGGTGTTAATAGTTCTCTTGTTGGTAGGGGTATGATTCCTGGTGGTAATACGAATATTGTATGGGTTCCTGTTTCAGGGGGGAAGGCCACCGGCTCCGGGTGGAGCGGAGATGGTGCGACACGCGGTTATGCGTTGTATGATGCAACTGTTTGGTCCGGTTTGGCTGACAGTTACAAGGAAGGTAAGGCCTCTCTTATCGACCCCGATGTTCCGGGTCCCTTACTATTTCTTCCTGCCGGGGGCTACCGTAACTGCATCAACGCCAACGTGAATTACACGGGCAGCCACGGCTACTATTGGAGCAGTGATGGTAGTACATCCGATGAATCGTCTATCACGAACTTCTTCAGTGGTTATGTGTGTACTTGGTCCCTCTCCCGCTATAAGGCAAATGGTCTGAGTGTCCGGTGCATCGCGGAGTAAATTAAAAATTAAGAGTTGAAAAATTTCAACCATATTTGAATATTGCATATCAGGGGTGTAAATTTTACATCCCTTTTTGTTTTCTAGTAAAGTGCCTTACTGACATTCGGTAAGGTACCTGAACTGACACTCGGTCGGATTAACAGGTGCCTCGTCGGCATGCCGGCAAAGCTTAGCTCGTTTTATTAGGAATGAATGTTTCGCCTGATTTTGATTATGAAATTTCTTTAGGATGCAGTCCCGCTGCGCTCGCGCAGGAAGCGGCCGACAAAAAGAGCCATTGTATCTCCGGGCGTCGCCTTACCTTCCAATCGAATAAAGACCATGAGAATAGGACAATGTTTTATTCTTCCGGATAATTTTCTACTTTTGTATTCAGGTCTGAAATAAAACATCACAATCACCGTATCTTATGCGAAAAATACTTACTCTGTCCGGCCTTTTGCTATTCGTAAGTTTGTCTTTGACGGGCGAGGCCCGAAATCCGATAGTCATCGGCAATGCCCGGTTTACATTTATTTCTCCCGGTTTGGTCCGTCTGGAGTATGCGGAAAACAGCCGGTTTGTCGATGAACCGACTTTGTTTGCTTCAAACCGTACAATCGATTTCGATGACATCGAACTGATTGAAAAAGAAAATAATCGCTATACTATTTCGACCTCCGAAATGAGACTGGAATTTTATAACGACGGATTCCCTTTCGGACAAATGAATCTGCGTGTTTATTTTAATCATGAAGGCAAAGAACGGATGTGGTACATGGCGAGCGAACAACGCCGCAATCTTCGCGGAGCGTTATCTACTTTAGACGGCCTGAGCAAAGCCGTTCCTACGGAAGAAGGACTGTTGAGCCGCGACGGATGGTATGCCGTCAAAGATACCAATAAGGAACTGCTGGTGAACGGTCGGATTCGGGAACGGTCGAAGGAGCATATTCAGGATGTTTATCTGTTTATCTACGGAAATAATTATAAAGCGGCTCTGAGAAATCTGCAAAAGATAAGCGGTCCGGTTCCCATGACGCGGAAATATGTTCACGGGTCGTGGTATTGCCGTTGGTGGGATTATACCTCCGCCGAATATCTTCAATTAATAAAAGAATACGAGGAACACGATTTCCCCATTGATATTTTGGTGTTCGATATGGGATGGCATACTCAAAAAGAAGCCCTCACGGGAACCGGACATGCGGGTAACCGAGGATGGACAGGGTATTCGTGGAACAGGGAACTGATTCCCGATCCGGCAAAGTTGATCGGAGATTTAAAGAAAGAACAAATTCACGTGGTTTTGAACGAGCATCCGCACGACGGGATTCGTGCTCATGAAGATGCTTATCCCGAATTTATGAAAGCCATGGGAGCGGATACCGTCGGAAGAAAGGAACTCGTTTTCGATGCCGGAGACAAAGAGTACATGGATAACTTCATGAAGTATGCCCACAAAGAATCCGATGATATGGGCGTGGCTTTCTGGTGGTTGGATTGGCAACAGGACTATATTTATCCGGTTGTGCGCGGAACCCGCATGAATCACTTGCCTTGGCTGAATGATGTCTATTATAACCATTCGACCCGCCAAAATTTACGCGGAGCCGGATTCAGTCGTTGGGGAGGGTGGGGCGACCACCGGCACCCGATTCAATTCTCCGGCGATGCCGTGGGAAACCGGGACATGCTGAAGTTTGAAATCGAAATGACGGCCACATCCGGGAATGTCGGATGTTTCTTCTGGGCGCACGACATCGGAGGTTTTTACCGAGGCACCGACCCGGAGCTGTACACGCGTTGGACTCAGTTCGGGTTACTGAACTCTTCGTTGCGCATCCATTCCGTTTATGACGAAAAGCTGGACCGCCGTCCTTGGCTTTGGGGGAAAGAGGCGGAAACAGCCATGAGGGAAATGTATCACCTTCGTTCGCGGATTATACCTTATATATATTCTTCCGTGTGGCAATGTCACCGCTACATGTTGCCGCTTATCCGTGCCATGTACATCGAATATCCCGAAGAAGAAGAGTCTTACGAAAATCCGCAACAGTTCCTTTTCGGAGATTTGTTGCTCGGTGCTCCCGTCACGGAAGCCGGAGAGGGAGAGAATAAGCTTGCCTCTCAGGATGTTTGGCTTCCGGCCGGAAATGTCTGGTATAATTTCTTCACGGGGAAAGCGTATCGGGGCGGACAAAAGATTACCGAATACTGCGACCTGAACACGTTTCCTCTCTATATAAAGGGAGGTTATCCTTTCCCGATGCAACCGTATACTGCACGGATGACGTCAACTCCGCTGACCGAACCGGTCGTGCGCTGTTATCCGGGAGAAGAGGGCGATGTGAACGTTTATACGCTTTATGAGGACGACGGCATAACGCGTGATTATGAAAAAGGGGAACAGGCTTTCACCCGCATGGAGTATAAAAAAGAAAACGGCATAACCGAGATAACGATTTATCCGGCCGAGGGAAGTTATCGGGGACAGGTGCAGGAACGCGCTTATACTTTCGAGTTACCGGAAATACCGGGAGATATTCGTCCGACTGTCAACGGTAAAAGAGTCAAGGCCGTTAAAGCCGGCGGAATCAACGGCTACACGATAAAGACGAACAAAAGAAACATTCGGGAAAAGGTAGTATTACGCTTTTAAGTCGGGGATGCGGTTAATCCGTTTCCCGATAATTGTGTTTGTTTATTCCGTATTTTTCTTCGCAGTGTGTATCTCCCTTCGGCTCGACATGAACAACAATGTCGTAAACATTTTCGATGTTCCTTTTTATATTTTCCTCGACTTCCTGTGCGATTCCGTGAGCTTCTTTCAAGGAAAGATTGCCGTCGGCTTCAATATCCAAAACGATGGTGTACATATTTCCTACTTGGCGAGAACGGATACGGTGCGGATTGGTTGCTCCCGGCACGGCTTCTACCGAAGCGATGATTTTCTTATAAATGGAAGTATCGGATATTCCGTCCATTAAAACGATGTTCGCATCCCGGAAAATCCCGATGGCGGAATACATTATATAAAGGCTGATTAAAAGAGCTACAATCGGGTCGACAATGGAAAGGTCCAGGATGAAAGCAAATCCCAATCCCGACAGAACGCCCACGGAAATAATCACATCGTTGCGCATATTAATGGCATTGGCTTTCAACATCGATGATTCGGCTTTCTTCCCCTGCTTAAATTGATACAAAGCCAAAAGCAGTTTCCCGATAATAGAGATGACGGTAATCCAAACGGCAATCAGGGAGGGCATTTCAAGCGTATCCCGGTGAATAATCCGAGAGAAGGAAGTGATAAACATTTGTCCTCCCATGAATAATATCACGAAAGAAAGAATAGTTGAAGCCATGTTCTCGGCTTTTTCCCGGCCGTAAACGTATTTCGAATTGGGCGGCCGACTGATAATCGGCGTTGCAATCAGGATAATAAGAGAAGTAATGACATCGGCGGTCGTATCAAGACCGTCGCTGAGCACCGCCAAACTGCCCGAAATAATTCCGACAGTTATTTTCAGGACGGATAAAAAAGCATTTCCCAGTACACTGATCCAAGAGGTACGCAGCATTATTTTTGTTCTGTCTTGCATTCCGAAATTTGTTTGAAGCACAAAAGTAACCATATTTTTAATAAACCTCCATACTTTTCGAAAACAGTTCGGTATTTTATTTTTTCGGCTTGGACGTCAAAAAGAGCGTTTCGGTATTCTTTGTAAGTAAAGGCGGAGATTAAACGTCTAAATTTGTAGTGTCAAAAAGAAATATCTAAGGCAAAAACAATTAATTATTAACAGATTAAAATTTGAAAGAAATGAAAAAGATTTTTTTACTTTGTTTATCGGTTTTGATGACAACCGGTTTGGTTAAAACGAATGCTCAAACTTCTGTTTCAGGCGGTATGAAAGTAGAAGTAAACATGTCGAACTTCCTTTTGAGTGATTTGAACAATCAGTCGAGCCGAATGAAAGTCGGTCCTACTTTAGGCGGATTTTTGAAAGTAGATCTTCATGAGAATTTTGCTATTCAACCCGAATTATTGTTCTATTACAGACAATCCAAAACAAAAGTGGGAATCGAAAAAGATGATTTTCAACAATGGGGAATGCAAATTCCGGTTTATGCTGTCGCACAAACGAGATTAGGTTCCGGAAAAGGATACTTCGGAGTAGGTCCTTATCTTGGTATTGGTTTTGATGCTCGAATGGACAAAGCCGACATCAATATGTACAAAAAGTACGACGGCAAAAAATGGATGAACCGTTGCGATTTCGGTCTCGGAGTAATGATCGGATACGAATTCGACAACAGAGTTCAGCTCAATGCAGGGTATCAAATCGGGTTTGTTGATCAGTTAGATGTACTTAAAGATGTTGCATCTAAACGAACTCAAACCGTTACTTTGGGCTTAGGTTATCGTTTCTAACATTAAATTTAACCCAAACTTTTGATAAAGAGGTTGTCTCAACAATTGATTCTGAAACATCTGCAGGCTGAAAAACAAGTAAGAATCGTTGAGGCAATCTCCTCTATTTTAAAAACTTTTTGTCGCGTCAAAATACGAACAAACATTTTTGAGGAAATACATTTTTTGAATACTTTTGTTTTATGCAAGGAAAAGGAAAAAATATAGGACAGATGAATCATGCTATTTTCGGAAAAAGAACCGCATTGCATCTCTCGATAACGATAAGCGTGATTTTTCTGTTTATTATGATTATTACTTTTTTCTTCGCCAAAGCAAGAGAGTTTGGTAAAGGAATTCATTTTTTCGACTTGGTTACGGTTCATTCCCTCATCGTTTTTTTCATTAACGTTACAATCTTGTTGTATATTCTTTTTTGTTTTCAATTTTGGATAATTAAGAAATACAAAAGAGAAGAGAAAAAAGGACTCCTTTATGCCATAGTCGGATCGTTGCTTTTGCTGTTTGTTCTCAGCCCTCTTCTCTCCCAGATACAATGGGAGTTTATGGATGAACACATTCCGAATAATACGTATTTGATTGTTCAGTTTTTCAGAGACCTGATTGTTTTGTTGATTACTTTGCTTTTCACGGCATTGCTTCAGATGTGGGAGAACAAACAAAAAGTCCTGATGGAAAATCAAAAGCTTCTGATGGAAAATCTTCGCAACCGATACGAGGCATTAAAAAATCAAATCGACCCTCATTTTCTGTTTAATTCGTTAAATACACTGAATGGATTAATCGGATACGACGACGATAAAGCACATGAATATGTCGATCAATTATCATTGGTTTTTCGTTATACCATGCAAAATAAACCGGCCATATTGTTATACGAAGAGTTAAATTTTGCCGAATCGTATATTTATCTGATGAAAATACGTTACAATGATAGTTTGCAAATAGAAATCAATTCGGATGAAAAATACTTGAGATATTATATCCTGCCTTTCGGATTACAATTATTAATCGAAAACGCAATCAAACACAATGTTATCAGTAAAAAGTATCCCTTGTTGATTACAATCGAAACAACCGAAAACGAAACGATTAAAGTGAAAAACAGTTTGCGGTTAAAACCCGATAATAATAGTTCAGGTATCGGCCTCGCGAACCTGAACGAGAGATACCACTTATTTTTCAATAAAGAAATTAGAATTACCCAAGACGACGATTCTTTTACGGTGGAAATTCCGCTGATAAAAGAAATTAAAAAGTTCGATCGCAAATTCAATTATATACGATGAAAGCTGTTATTGTTGAAGACGAATTTGTAGCGGCAGAAAGTTTACAACGCTTACTCGCCTCTATTGATGAAAATGTGGAAATAGTGACTGTCTTGCAAAGCGTGGAAGACAGTGTGGAATGGTTTTCTCTGAATCCTGTTCCCGACTTGGTTTTTATGGATATCCATTTGGCCGACGGCTCCTCGTTTTCCATTTTTGAGAAAGTAAAAATAAACTGTCCGATTATTTTCACGACGGCCTACGACGAATACTCGTTGAAAGCGTTTGAAGTGAACAGCATCGATTATTTGCAGAAACCGATTAATAAGAAAAAGTTGGAAAGAGCTTTCGAGAAACTGAAAAGTCTCTCTTCCATAAATAACAATCCCGATTTGCTTTCGGATATTCTGAAATCGTTGAATCAGACGAAGCCGAATTATAAATCACATTTTCTTATTCCTCATAAAGACAAATTAATTCCGTTAGCCATCGATCAGATTGCTTTTATTCACTCTGAATACAAAATGGCTAAACTGGTCACATTCAAACAACAAACATATACCTTAGACAATTCTTTGGAAGAATTGTCCAATCAACTCGACCCGAAATTATTTTTTCGGGCAAATCGGCAATACATTTTGTCCCATCAAGCCATTAGCGACATGTCTGTTTGGTTCGGAGGAAAATTATCCGTAAACCTGATTTTGCCTACTCCCGAAAAAATCATTGTCAGCAGAGCTCGTGTTTCGGAATTTAAAAACTGGTATATGTTAAATTCAATATAAGGGTATTTCGGAATATCGGAAAGTGTATTTTGCAGGTATGCAACAGATAAAAAAAGAAGAGCCTCAAAACGAGGCTCCTCTCCCAACATAATAATTAATAATAATATGAAATACAACAGTGACTTATTCTGATATGACTTCAAAAGGAATTTCGACAGAGATTTCTTTATGAAGTTTTATAACTGCTTTATAAGTTCCTACTTCTTTAACGGAATCTTTAATAATGATTTGTTTTCTGTCCAGTTCAAATCCTTTTTTCGATAATTCGTTTGCGATTTGAATGTTATTGACAGATCCGAAGATTGTTCCGGTCGAACTGGTCTTTGCGCCGATTGTAAGAGAAATCCCTTGCATTTTATCTGCTAAAGTTTGAGCATCTGTTTTCAGTTTTTCCAACTTATGTGCCCTTTGACGCAAATTCTCTTCCAAAACTTTCTTTGCCGATTCGGAAGCAATAATTGCTTTTCTTTGCGGAATCAGGTAATTTCTTCCGTAACCGTTTTTTACCTTAACGATATCGTCCTTGTATCCAAGGTTCTGAATATCTTCTAATAAAATTACTTGCATTGTTATTTCCTCCTTAATTTATTTCATCAAATCAGTTACGTATGGAAGTAAAGCCAAATGACGAGCTCTCTTCACTGCTTGAGATACACGACGTTGGAACTTTTGAGAGGTTCCCGTAAGACGACGAGGAAGTATTTTTCCTTGTTCGTTCAAGAACTTCTTCAAAAATTCAGGGTCTTTATAATCGATAAACTTGATTCCGCTTTTTTTGAAGCGACAATATTTTTTCTTCTTAACATCTACCGTCGGTGGAGTTAAATAACGAATTTCCGAGTTGTGATTTGTTCCCATAATTAGTTTGCTTTTTTAGTTCCTTTCGACTTGTTTCTTCTTTTTGCTGCGTACTCTGCAAAATATTTATCTTGACGGAAAGTCAAGAAACGAAGTACTTTTTCGTCTCGACGAAATTGAGTTTCTAACTTAGCAATTGTAGTCGGATTTGCTTTAAATTCTATCAAATTATAGAATCCGGTTGACTTTTTTTGAATCGGGTAAGCCAATTTGCTCAAGCCCCAATTCTCTTCGTTAACAATCTCTGCTCCATCAGCAACGAGAATGTCTTTGAATTTGATTACCGCTTCCTTCATCTGAGCGTCAGATAAAACGGGAGTCAAAATGAAAACGGTTTCGTAATTGTTCATAAATAAAATTAATTAATTGAATTATACATTCTGTGAATTGAGGGGCAAAGATAAGTATTTTATTTTTATTGGCAATAGTTTATTTTCATATTTTTTATCCCGGCCTCAAACCACATTCATTCCGTCCAGCACCATCTTCACGATAAACAGCACGAAGATTACCCACATGGTGATGGAAATATGCCTGAACTTCCCGCTCAATGCTTTCAGGAAGACAAATGATAGCATCCCGAATACGATTCCCTGAGCGATGCTGAAAGCAAACGGCATCATCACGATGGTGAGAAAGGCGGGAAACGCCTCCGTCATATCGTCGAAATTAATCTTCACCACCGAAGTAATCATAAACAGTCCCACCAGAATCAGGGCGGGAGCTGTGGCCGAAGCCGGCACCATCAGGAAAAGCGGGGCAAAGAACAACGCCAAGGCAAACATGGCCGCCGTAGAAAGGGCAGTTAATCCCGTGCGACCGCCCACAGCCACCCCCGACGCGCTTTCCACGTAAGAAGTTACCGTACTTGTGCCCAACAGAGAGCCAAAGGTTGTACCGAGTGCATCGGCAAAAAGGGCGCGTTTGAGTTGCGGAAAATTGCCGTTCTCGTCCGTAATACCTATCTTGGAGGCCACTCCCAGCAGTGTCCCTATGGTGTCGAACAGGTTCACAAACAGGAACGTAAACACCACCACCAACATGTCGAGGGTGAAAATATTGCTCCACTCGAACTGAACGAAAACGGGTGATATATCGGGAGGCAGTGCCATCAGCCCCCTTTCGGGAAGATGCACCAGTCCCAGAATAACGGCAAAGACCGTCGCCG
>JAIRRK010000223.1 GCA_031256015.1 Dysgonamonadaceae bacterium | reverse complement strand
TGAGCATTATAATTATTGCTTTTGATTATAATATTTTTTTCTTTATCTGAAACAGCGTAAGCAAAAGGCAAAGCCAGATTATTATTTGCTAATTCGGTTCTGATATAAGTTTCCAACTTCCTCGAATCAATTCTGTCTTCTATTGGTTTTTCGTAACCTTTTTTAGCCCTCCTCATGACTTCTTCTACCAGATTGTGAATATAAAGAAAATTGTTTTGAGCTTCTTGCAGCGATTGAGTCGATGAATTTATTCCGTTTTTTCCGAAACTGGGGAGTATCGATAGACTGTCTCTCCTGTTTTTTAAGAAGACATCCACATCAGATGATAAACCATTGATTGTTCCGTTGATAGATAATTTTTGTCTGTTTTTCAAATAACCCTTGTTGTAAGAGTAATAATAATCACTCAAAAAAAGAGAAACTTCGTCTAAATCCAAATTATAGGCCACTTGATAAAGGCTTCTTTTCACCGCATCTTTGAATTGTTCTTCTTGGGTGTGGAGTATGATATTGATGTAATTGAATTGCAAATAAAGCAAACCTGTAAAGGCAAACATCATCACCCCGGCCAGTAACCAAATAATCGATTTCTTCATTTTTCCGTTTTTACTCTCTTACTTAACAATAAAACAAAGTAAACTTTTTTTTGTTTAACATTTACGAAAAAAAATAAAAAATGTGAGGAGGAAAAAATAAAACATTTTAACAGATTAATGAAATCATGGAGAAACGCACAAATTAAGTTAAAATTAACGGTTTGGCGGGGTATTTTCGACCCATTTTTATGAAACGAAAGAAGCAATTTCGATGATAAACAGGATAAGGTACCGCTTTAGCTCCGAAACTGATATAAAAAAGTGCAATAGACTGAATTACAGAGCCTTCAAAGTCTAATATTTTATTTTTTCCTGAAAATTCTTTGATTAAGTCATCAAACAAAAAACGTATAGCATCACGCTTTTTCCCCTCTTCTGAAGAATACGAGCAGATATAATAAATGGTATTTTCCCATCGAATGAAGAAAGTAACTGCAATCAAATCATCAGATACCTTGTCTTTTACTCCTCTTGAAAGAAGTAAACCTTTTTCTTCGGCCTTGGTTACTATTTTCTTCAAAGACTCATATATTTTAAGATTGTTCATCCCGTAAACCGGAGACGATTTTTTTACCAGTTTTAAGACAGTTTGTGTGTCTAATTCTTTGTCAATTAACAAATTGTTTTTTTCGATTTTTTTCAATCGGTCTTTGGTGTCTTTTCGATAATTATTCTTGATAATTTCATAATCTTCGTTTAGGTTCAAAACATAATTCGCTCTTAAATCGGATTGATTCAATTGAGTTTGATTTCCTGCATTCAAGTGAATATGACAATAGGGTGCCGATATTTTCGACAGAAAAAGATCAATAACTTCTTGAGTGATTTTTTCTTTTGAAAAAATTCCTAATTGTTGACAAAGAATAGGTTGCAATACACAAGCGATGCCGTATTTTCTTTTTAACGTTAAGGGCATTACAAAAGAATAATCGGGTGTGGTAATCAATTGCCAATCGGGAAAAATTGTATCTAAATACCACGATGCGGCATATACCGTTCCATTCAACGATTCGCGGATACTTGTATCGTATTTCTGTTTGTCGATTTTTTTATTTTTCAAAATAATCAGTTCCATGATTAATCCCGGAGGTTCAAATTATTCAGTAAATTTACATATAAGTGGATGGCATCTTGTATTTCGCTCAATAAAATAAATTCATCGGCGGTATGAGATCGAGAAGATTTTCCCGGACCTATTTTTAAAGATGGACATTTCAGCAAAGACTGATCGGAAAGAGTAGGGGAGCCGAACGGTTTCAGTCCGAATGTTTCCGCCCTTTTTACCAATGGATGTTCCGGGGATATATGAGAGGAATTTAAGCGAAACGAGCGTGCTTGAATTTCGCAATTACACAAAGATTGTATCTCGTCAAAAAGTTCTTCGTTTGAATATAATTCATTGGTTCTGATATCTACAGTGAATTTACAACTATCGGGAATTACGTTATGTTGCGTTCCTGCCTGAATCATGGTGACCGTTGTTTTAACCGGACCTAATAAATCACTGACAAGCGGAAATTCCAAATTCTGAAATCGACTGATAACCGGTAAAGCTTTATAAATTGCATTTTCGCCCTCATTCCGAGCGGCATGTCCTGATTTTCCATGAACCACACCGTCCAATACCATCAAACCCTTTTCGGCTATTGCCGGTTGCATGGACGTGGGTTCGCCCACGATGGCACAAGTTATCGGAGGAAGTTCGGGTAAAACGGATTCAATACCGTCTTTTCCCGAAATTTCTTCTTCGCACGATACTAAGTAAATGAAATTATTTGGTTGAGGCTGAGCCGTTAATATCAAGAATGCCTTTAATAAAGAAACAACGGAAGCACCGGCATCGTTGCTTCCCAATCCGTATAATTTTCCGTCTGTTTCTTCCGGAGTGAATGGATTTTTAGTCCATCCGGAAACGGGTTTAACCGTGTCGATGTGTGAATTGAACAAAATAACCGGTTTTTCATCATCCCATTTCGGAGAGGTTAGCCAAATATTATTTCCTTTTCTTTCAGGTTGATGATTTTTTTTTTTGAAATAAAGTTCCAAAAAATCGGCGAGATTTCCTTCTTCTTTACTGAAAGAAGGAATCGATATCATTTGTTTAAGTAAATTGACAGCATTATAAAATAAAGAATCTGTTTTCATAACTTCCTTCCATTTACACACAAAGTTAAAAAAAAAAACGTATTTTTGTCCCAAATTAAAAGACAGAATGAATTATTATCATTTATCGGAGCTTGTTCACAAACAAGCCGAGAAATTCGGAGATGAAGAAGCACTAAAAGTTCGTAATCAACAGACGGGAGTTTGGTCGTCGGTTTCTTGGACTGAGTTTTCCAAAAAAACCATGGCCGCGGCCCATGCTCTTTGTCATATAGGAGTGAAACCTCAGTCCAACATTGGAATTTATTCTCAAAATATGGCGGAATGTTTGTATGTCGATTTTGGGGCATTTGCTAATCGAGCCGTTGTGGTTCCCATGTATGCCACTTCGTCCATTCCTCAGATTCGATATATGATTGATGAAGCCGAGATTGAAGTTCTATTCGTAGGAGAGCAATTTCAGTACGATAATGCTTATCAAATCCTACTTGAAAGTCAATCGCTGAAAAAAATAATTATACTGGATAATAAGGTACGTTTGGCTGACGGAGACACATCATCGATTTTCTTTGACCGGTTTTCTTCAAGCAAAAATCGGACTTCACTGGATATGACATCGGTTCAAAAAAGAATGAAAGAAGCTAATGAAGACGATACCGCTCACATTATTTATACATCAGGAACCACGGGAGAACCGAAAGGCGTGGTATTGACTCACTCAAATTACATGGCCGTAATGAAAACGCATGACGAAAGATTGAATTATCTTCCTCCGCGTTTTTCGTCGATTTGTTTCCTTCCGATGACTCACATTTTTGAAAAAGCATGGTCTATTTATTGCCTTCATAAAGGATGCTCTTTGATTATCAGTTTTGATCCGAGGGAAATTCAAACATACATCAAAGAAGTCAGGCCTCAGGCTATGTGTAGTGTCCCTCGCTTTTGGGAAAAAGTATATGCCGGCGTGCAGGAAAAAATAGAAAATTCGGGAATCCTTTTGAGAAAAATATTCTTAGACGCCATCAAAACAGGAGAAAAATATAATTTGGGTTTTAAGAACAAAGGCAAAAAAGCACCACTGAGTTTGAGAGTGAAGTTTAAAATTTACAATAGATTTGTTTTTAATTTACTGAAAAAAGTAGTCGGAATTGAAAATGGATTGATATTTCCGGTAGCCGGAGCGGTTCTTTCCGATAAGATAAATATCTTCTTGCAATCGGTCAATATTCCGATTGTATATGGTTACGGATTAACCGAAACAACGGCTACGGTAAGTTGTTTTCCTCCAATTGAATTTGAAATAGAAACTGTCGGAAAAATTATGCCGGATACCGAAGTCCGCATCGGAGAGAACAATGAAATACAAGTAAAAGCAAAAAGCGTCATGAAAGAGTACTACAAAAAACCTGCGGCTACGGCAGACGCTTTTACCGTTGACGGTTTTTTTAGAACAGGAGACGCCGGCTATCTGACTGAAAAAGGAGGAATTGTTCTTACGGAAAGAATCAAAGATTTGTATAAAACTTCCAACGGAAAATACATTGC
>JAIRRK010000168.1 GCA_031256015.1 Dysgonamonadaceae bacterium | reverse complement strand
GGGTACTCCCGGCTCCGGCTTCGGAAAAGCGGGAGAAGGTTTTTTCCGTTTTACCGCATTCGGAAACAGAGAAAATACCCGCGAAGCTATCGAACGAATGAAAAAGTTAATGAATTAAGTATTTGTCGAGAGGATGCACGAAACTGCATCCTTTTTTGTTTTAAACGAGTTCAATCCCTCAATTCTAATTGAGGACATCCCTCAATTCTAATTGAGAGCCTCCCTCAATTCTAATTGAGAGCCTTTCTCAATTCTAATTGAGAGACACTCTTTCATTACTAGAGAGAGCGACACTTTCATTACTGGAGAGAGTCACTCTTTCATTACCTGAAAGAGTAAAAATAGGGCTTACAAGCTTTCTTATCGGGATAATCTTTGAATTATTTTTTCGATGTTATCAGCCAGCGAAGTCATTGAAGGAAACAGTTCATCGGCTCCGGCATCGCGGAGCAGGGTATCGGACAAAGGGCCGGTGTTTACCGCAATGGTGAAAATTCCGGCTGCTCGTCCGGCTTCGACTCCCAAAGGCGCATTTTCCACGACAATTGCTTCCGACGGAAGGATATCGGCTTTCTTCAGGCCTGTCAGATAAGGTTCGGGGTGAGGTTTTCCATACTTTACGTCGTAAGCCGTGACCATTAAATTTCTGTCGAAAAAATCGGGGTAATGCTTATCCAATTTCTCGAACAGCGATTTTTGCCCTGAGCCGGTCACGATAACCCTTTGTAACCCCGACTTTTTTACTTTTTCAAGCACATCCAACGCTCCTTTCATCGGTTCGGCTCCGGGCTGTTCCAATTCGATAAACCGTTGCGCCTTTTTCTCGTAAATAGATTCTATTTCTTGCGGAGTGGCGTTTCTTCCGAAAGAACGGTTAAAGATAATATTGATGGTTGATTCTCCCGTTCTTCCTTCAAAAAGATAAAAATCTTCCGTGGAGCAAACCGCATTCAGATTCGCCATGGTTTCGTACCAAGCTTGAACGTGATTGGGCATGGAGTCGTACAAGACGCCATCCATATCGAATAAAACCGCTTTAATCATTACGAATTGATTTTCGATTGGATAGCTTTGTTTTCTTCTTCGAACCCGGGTTTATTGAGCAAAGCAAACATGTTTTTCTTGTAAGCTTCCACTCCGGGCTGGTCGAAAGGATTGATTCCGAGTAAGTAACCGCTTATTCCGCAGGCTCTTTCGAAGAAGTAAATCAGTTGTCCCAAATAATACTCGTTCAATTCGGGCAATTCGATACGAATGTTGGGAACGCCTCCGTCGACGTGGGCCAGCTGTGTTCCTAATTCGGCCATTTTGTTCACCTCGTCGACTCTTTTTCCGGCGAGGAAATTCAACCCGTCCAAGTCTTGCTTGTCGGTTGGGATTTCCATCCTGTATTGAGGTTTCGCAATGGAGATAACCGTTTCGAAAATCGACCGTTCACCGTCCTGAATCCACTGTCCCATGGAATGTAAATCGGTCGTAAAATCGACGGAAGCGGTATAAATACCCTTACCTTCTTTTCCTTCGCTTTCACCGAATAATTGTTTCCACCATTCGGAAACGTAGTGTAATTTCGGACTGAAGTTGGCCAGTATTTCTATTTTCTTTCCGTTATTGTATAATTCGTTTCGGGTAACCGCGTATATTTCCGCCAAATTGTTTTCAAAGGCGACATTACTTGATGTTGCATTCTCCATATCGGCGGCGCCTTTTATCAATTGTTTGATGTTGATTCCGGCAACGGCAATCGGCAATAATCCGACGGGAGTGAATACGGAAAAACGTCCGCCTACATTATCGGGAATGATATAAGTTTTATATCCTTCTTTGTCGGCCAAAGTTTTCAAAGCACCTTTGGCTTTATCGGTTACGGCTGCGATTCTGTTTTTTGCTTCTTCTTTGCCGACGGTATCTTCCAATTGTTTTTTCAGGATACGGAAAGCCAAAGCCGGTTCGGTAGTTGTTCCCGATTTGGAGATATTGATAATTCCGAACGATTTTCCTTTCAGGAAGGCTGATAATTCGTATAGATAATCTTCCCCTATATTGTGTCCGGCGAACGTGATAATCGGTTTTTTATTTTCGACCGGGTCGAAAGTTCCCGACAGTGCATCGATGACGGCTTTTGCACCCAGATAACTTCCTCCGATTCCGACAATGACAACCACATCGCAAGTCGCCCGGAATCTATCGGCGGTAGCTTGAATGTCGTTAATTTCGGCTTCGGTTATCGAAGACGGCAGATGCAACCATCCCAAGAAATCGTTTCCTTTTCCGGTTCCCTCTTCCAATGTTTTATTCCGATGCTTGGCTTGTTCGGCTTGGGCAAAAATTTGTTCTTTTGAAATTTGTCCCAATACTTTGTTGATGTTTAATTGAATTGTTTTCATATCTTTTAATTAGGGTGTTTCGTATTGAAAATGAAAAATCCCATGAATCGTTTTTCACAGGATTGAGTTTATTTATTTGAATGTATCCGTTAATCTTCGAATGGCCGGCACGGCAGATTTTCGTTCATACAGAATCGAGTAAACCGTATCCAGAATGGGCATGTCGACTTTGTATTCCGAATTGATTTCTTTTATACATTTTGTTCCGAAATAGCCTTCTGCAATCATTTCCATTTCCAATTGAGCTGTTTTCACGGAATATCCTTTACCGATCATTGTTCCGAATATCCGGTTTCGACTGAAACGGGAATATGCCGTAACCAATAAATCGCCTAAATAGGCCGATCCGCATATATTTCTCTCCACCGGACTGACTGCGCTTGTAAACCGGTCCATTTCCACGATGGAGTTGGCGATAAAAATAGCCTGAAAGTTATCGCCGTATTTTAGTCCGTGACAAATTCCGGAAACAATGGCATAAACGTTTTTCAATACCGAAGCGTATTCGATACCGATCATATCGTTTTCGGTGGAAGTTTTCACGAAATGTGTATTGAACATTTTTGCCAAGGTCAGAGCCCTTTCTTGATTGGTGCATCCTACCGTTAAATAGGACAATCGTTCCAGAGCAACTTCTTCGGCATGACAAGGCCCTCCCAAGACGGCAATATTATCTTCCGGGACATTATAAAACTTGTTGAAATAAGTTGAAACCGGCATGTTTTCATCCGGGATAATTCCTTTGATTGCCGAAATGATAATCTTATTTTTCAGGGAAGTTGTCAGTTTCTGAAGATGTTGTTTAACGAAAGGCGAGGGGATAGCAATAATCAGAATTTCGCTGTTTTCAATCACTTCGTTGATATCGCTGAAGAAACGAACGTGATTCGTATCGAACTTAACACCGGTGAGATAGAACGGATTATGTCCGAACTTTTGAAATTCTTCTATTTGTTCCGGTCTGCGCATGTACCAATTGAAATCGGTTTGTGTCATGGAAATAATTTTAGCGATGGCGGTAGCCCAGCTTCCTCCACCCATTATACCGACTTTACCGGGGA
>JAIRRK010000054.1 GCA_031256015.1 Dysgonamonadaceae bacterium | reverse complement strand
GCGGTTGAATATTGTATTTGACCCTTGAAAACATCTGTCTTAAAATGATAGTAAGTCGATTCCTTTGTTTCCAATGGGATTTCTTTGGAGGGAAAACCTCTCTGAGCTTCCAGATAGCTATCCACTTCATAATTCATGCAGCATTTCAGTTTGGCACATTGCCCGGCCAATTTCTGAGGATTCAATGAAATATCTTGTATTCGTGCGGCACTTGTCGATACGGATACGAAATTGCACATCCATCCGGAGCAGCAAAGTTCACGTCCGCAAGGGCCGATTCCGCCGATTCGCCCGGCTTCTTGTCGCGCTCCGATTTGTTTCATTTCAATCTTCACATGAAAAGCTTCGGCCAAATCTTTGATTAATTGACGGAAATCGACCCGCTCATCAGCGATATAATAAAAAATAGCTTTATTCCCGTCTCCTTGATATTCAACATCTCCTATTTTCATTTGCAGACCGAGATTTTCGGCTATTTTTCGCGAACGAATCATCGTATCATGTTCTTTGGCTTTCGCTTCGTTGTATTTTTCTATATCAACCGGTTTCGCTTTCCTGTAAATTCTCTTTACTTCGGTATCCGAACGAACTTTATATTTCTTCATCTGAAACAGAACCAACTGTCCGGTGAGTGTGACCGTTCCTATATCATGTCCGGGCGTTGCTTCTACGGCAACGATGTCTCCTTTTTGTAAATCCAGTTTGTTACTGTTCAGGTAATACCCCTTTCTTGTATTTTTAAATTGGACTTCAACTAAATGAGCCGTGTTTAACGATTCGGGAATATCGCCCAGCCAATCGTAGGTATTTAATTTATTACAATGTCGGTGGCAGCATGTTTTTGCATTCAGGTGGGCTTCACCATTATATAATCTGTGTTTCATTTATTTAATGTATTGGAAATTTATAGAATAAGATTCAATTTAATTCAAAAGGAATCGAGTTGCAAATATACTATTTTTTGAGTAAAACTGCTATTTTCATCGAAATATCGAAAAATACCATTCGAGGATTCACGTTCATTTCAATGTGTTTTTCGGCCGACTCTAACTCGGTCATGAAAGCAATAATGTTTTCTTCGTGAACAAAAGGATGAAAATTAGCGGCAAATTCAGATTCCTTTTTATTCATGTAATTGATTTCCTGTAATTGCAATCGGTATAGAAAATTTTCACGTATCAACCGTTGAGCGTACGAGAGGAATCCCTTTTGCTTATCTCGTCCCATGGAAGCAAACTCTTCCGATTTGGCTTTCATGTTGGTAATATCTCGTTTCCAAGAGTTGCGCATGATGGTGACAAACAAATCGAGATACGCTTCGTTTTCTTCCGTTGATTCAATAATCTGTTTTGCTTTTTCGAAATTGTTATTGGACAATCGAATAACCGACCGAACATCTTCAGGTGCCAAATCGTATTTTTCGGAAAGAACTTGCGATAAATCTTCATCGGAAACAGGAGGAAGCTGTAAGTTCTGAGTTCGTGAACGAATTGTCGTGATGATTCCCTCCGGATTTTCCGAAACCAAAAGAAAGACCGTTTTATCGGGAGGCTCTTCCAAGAGTTTCAGTAATTTATTGGCCGCCACCTCGTGCATCTTTTCGGGCAGCCAAATAATCATGATTTTGTAATCCGATTCATACGCTTTTAAGTTGAGCTTCCGAATGATTTCATTACTTTCTCGTGCATAAATAAGTCCTTGTGCATTATTGGCTGAAATATATTCCAGCCAAGCAGAAAAACTTCCATAAGGTTTTTCAGACAAAAACATCCGCCATTCCGGTAAAAAATCGTCGCAGAAAGCATCTTTATTTCCTTTTTTGTTCGTGATCGGAAATACGAAATGTAAATCGGGATGGGATAATTTGTTAAACTTCAGGCAACTAGGGCAGGTTCCGCAGGCATCGTCGACTTGTTTGTTTGTACAGTGCAAATACCGGGCATAAGCCAAAGCCAGAGGCAGACAACCGACTCCTTCTTTTCCACTGATCAGACGGGCATGAGGAATCACTCCGTTTTGAACGGAATGAATTAATCCGTCTTTGATTTCTTTATGTCCGATTACATCTTGGAAGAACATCAATAAATCGCTTTAGCTATTTGACGAACACTATCCGTTGCCATCAAAGTATAGAAATGCAGGCTGGGGACGCCTCTGTCGATTAATTCTTTGCATTGCATGATACACCACTCAATGCCTACTTGTTTGGCTTCTTCATCCGATTTGCATTTTCTCAGTTCCAGAGCAAGAGGTTCCGGAATATCTGCCCGAAAAACTTTCGGCAACACGGTCAACTGATTAAGAAAAACAACCGGTTTAATTCCCGGAATGATAGGGATAGTGATTCCCCGCGATTGGCAGAGGTCCACAAAATCGAAATACTTCCGGTTATCGAAAAACATTTGAGTAACGGCATATTCGGCACCCATTGCTACTTTTTGTTCCAAAAAAGCAACGTCGGATTCCAAATTGGGAGCTTCCTCGTGTTTTTCCGGATAACAGGCCACTCCGTAACTGAAAGGAATTTCCGGTTTATCGAAAGTATTTCCTTCCAAATCAATTCCCTGATTATAATCATTTACCTGTTTGATGAGGTCGGTGGTATGCTCGTGGCTTTTTTCCTTTGCAATCGAGTTCTTCTCCAATTTATTTACATCGCCTCTCAACAATAAAAGTTCGGATATTCCCAAGTATTGAAGATCAATTAAAGCATATTCGGTTTCCTCTTTTGAAAATCCGGCGCAAATAATATGAGGTACTGCCGGAATTTTATACGTGTTCTGAATGGCCGATGCAATGGCAACCGTTCCCGGACGTTTTCGTATATTGATTTTTTTCAACAAGCCGTTTTCACTCTCTTTGTATATACTCTCGCTGTGATGAGTTGTTATATTGATGTATTTAGGCTCGAATTCGATTAACTTGTTGATAATATGGCATATCTTCGAAAAGTTTCTCCCTTTGAGGGGAGGCAGAATCTCAAATGAAAAAGCTGTTTTCCGGTTATTATTATTTAGTAAATCGCTTAAACTCATGAAATATTTATATAAATTTCCCGCAAATATAGTAATTATTTGTGTACGAAACCTTATCTTTGCTGTCCAATTTCAGGTAGTAATATTCTCGATAAAGGAACACTAAATTTTATAGTATAACATGGAAGATATCAACTGGGCCAATCTGACTTTCGGATACATGAAAACAGATTATAACGTAAGAAGTTATTATAGAAACGGTCAATGGAGTGATTTTGAAATAACCGATTCGGAGCAAATAACAATGCACATGGCAGCAACTTGCCTTCATTACGGGCAGGAAGCTTTTGAAGGTCTCAAAGCCTTCAAAGGAAAAGACGGTAGAATTCGTATTTTCCGTATGCGCGAGAACGC
>JAIRRK010000035.1 GCA_031256015.1 Dysgonamonadaceae bacterium | reverse complement strand
GGATTGTCTAACATTTTGAAAATCTATTCGGGAGGTTTAGGTGTTCTTGCCGGAGATTATATCAAAGAAGCAAGTGATATCGGCGCCGACTTGACTGCCATCGGATTTTTGTATCGTTACGGATACTTCACGCAGTCGCTATCGATGGATGGTCAGCAAATAGCAAACTATGAAGCTCAAAATTTCGATCAATTGCCGCTGACTCAAGTTCTTGATGAAGAAGGAAAACCTTTGATTTTAGAAGTTCCGTATAATTCTTTTACAGTTTATTCTCATGTTTGGATGGTAAACGTGGGGCGCGTAAAGTTATATTTGCTGGATACCGATTTGGAACAAAATTCGGAATGGGACCGCGCTATTACGGCTCAACTTTACGGAGGCGACAATGAAAATCGCTTGAAACAAGAATACCTGTTAGGAGTAGGAGGTATTTTACTGTTAAACAGATTAGGGATAAAAAAACAAGTTTATCATTGTAATGAAGGACATGCGGCCTTAATCAACGCACAACGTTTAGTTGATTACATTCAAAACGATAGATTGAATTTCAACGAAGCTTTGGAAGTTGTCAGAGCTTCTGCTTTGTATACCTGTCACACTCCGGTTCCGGCCGGGCATGATTATTTTGAAGAACCTTTGTTTGAAAAATACATGTCGCATTATCCGGCAAGATTGGGAATCTCGTGGCAAGAATTTGTAGATATGGGACGTGCAAATCCCGGAAGCCAAGAAAAGTTTTCTATGAGTGTCTTTGCTTTGAATACCTGTCAGGAAGCGAATGGCGTTTCTTTTCTGCACGGAGAAGTCTCTAAAAGAATGTTTGCTCCGGTTTGGAAAGGTTATTTCCCTCAGGAATTGCATGTCGGCTATGTAACTAATGGAGTACACATGCCAACTTGGGCATCTTCGGAGTGGAGAAAATTTTATGAAAAACATTTCAACGAGAATTTTTATAAAGATCAGGCTAATCCCGCAATTTGGGAAGATATCTACAAAGTGGACGATGAAGAAATTTGGGATGTTCGGATGAAATCGAAAATCCGGTTGGGCAATTGCGTGAGAGAAACCATTAACGACAGTTGGTTGAAACGTCAAGGTGATCCGACTCAGGTTATTTCCATTCTGGACAAAATTAATCCGAATACATTATTAATCGGTTTCGGACGCCGTTTTGCAACCTACAAAAGAGCTCATCTTTTATTCACCGATTTGGAACGTTTATCCAAGATTGTTAACAATCCCGACTATCCCGTGCAGTTTATTTTCACGGGGAAGGCTCACCCTGCCGATGGAGGAGGACAAGGATTAATTAAACGCATCGCTGAAATTTCTCGTCGACCCGAGTTTTTGGGAAAAATTATTTTCTTGGAAAATTACGATATGCGTTTGGCGAAAAGATTGATTTCCGGTGTCGATATTTGGTTAAACACGCCTACTCGTCCGTTGGAAGCTTCCGGAACATCCGGAGAAAAAGCAGAAATGAACGGAGTATTAAACTTTTCGGTATTAGACGGATGGTGGTACGAAGGTTATAAGGAAAATGCCGGATGGGCATTGACAGATAAAAGAACTTACGACAACCAAGAATATCAAGATCAATTAGATGCCGCAACGATTTATTCGATGTTGGAAAACGAAATAATCCCGTTGTATTATTCTACAAACAGCAAAGGTCACTCTCCGGAATGGATTCAATACATTAAAAATTCAATTGCTCAGATAGCTCCTCATTATACAACACGACGCATGTTTGATGATTATGTAGCGCGTTTTTATGATGTATTAGCTAATCGATCAACTATTTTGCAGGAAAATAATTACGCGAAAGCAAAAGAAATTGCCGCATGGAAAGAAGAAGTGGCAATACATTGGGACGAAATAGAAGTAGTTTCTGCAGAATATAGCGATAATATTATTAATCACAGCATTGAAATCGGAGAGGTTCTTTCTTTCTCTGTCGTTTTAGATAAGCACAACCTGAAAGGAGATATAGGAGTAGAAGCCGTACAAGTCCGCACAGACCCGACATCTCACGAGCATGTGATAAAAATAGAAACTTTGAATTTAGATAAAACGGAAGGAAATGAAGTTTTCTTTTCCGTAAAAGTAAAAGCTTCCGAAGCCGGATCGTTTAAGTATGCCCTGAGAATATATCCGTTAAACAAAGACCTTCCTCATCGAATGGATTTTGCTTATTTGAAATGGATTAATGTTTGAAACATACTTTAATAAGAAATATAGAACTAAACAAAGGTGTGAAATTTATTTTGCACCTTTGTTGTTATTGTATTTCCGCTTAAAATACACAGGATTACAAATTGGATTTCTTCCGTCGTTTATGTATCTTTGACACTGAAAAATTGAAAAAACAACATGGTATCTACTATGATTTTATACTTCGTTTTAGCAATCGGAGTATCTTTTTTGTGCTCCATTATGGAAGCCGTTCTTTTATCAACTCCTGTTTCATACGTGAATATGCGGATTGAAACCGGAGATAAATTCGCTAAACTTTTTTTGAAGCTGAAAAATAATTCGGAGGGAGCTATTACCGCTATTCTCACATTAAATACAATTGCACATACTATAGGTTCCGCCGGAGTCGGAGCGGAAGCTGCCGAAGTGTTCGGAAAGGAGTATTTGGGAATTATTTCCGGTATCTTGACTTTCCTGATTTTGGTTTTTTCGGAAATTCTTCCTAAAAATATCGGTGTTTATTATTGGAAAAAATTGATTGGTTTTTCGGCGGTTACCATTCAGATAATGAATATCATCAGTTATCCCATCGTTTGGCTTTCAAAATATTTGACAAAATTAATCATCCCGAAAACAAAAGAGGCTTCTGTCAGTCGCGAAGAAGTCACTACTTTAGTTAAAATGGGAGAAAAAGAAGGCGTTTTCAAAACCAATGAAAATCGAATAATCAACAACTTAATTCATTTTGAAGAGAAAAAAGTCCGAGATATTATGACTCCCCGTACGGTGGTTGTAGTTGTGGATGGAAATAAAATGATTAAAGATTTTCCGGTCGAAGAAACTTATTCGAGAATACCGGTTTATGAAAATGATCAAGATAATGTAACCGGTTATGTTTTAAGGAGTGATATTCTTAGATGTTTAGCCGAAGATAAATTTACGCATAAAATATCTTCCATTAAGCGAGATATTCTGATTTTCACGGAAGTATTATCTGTTCCGGTCGCCTTGGAAAAGTTTTTAATGAAAAAAGAACATATTGCAATTGTGGTGAACGAATACGGAACTTTTGAAGGAGTGGTTACTTTGGAAGATGTCATCGAAACGTTATTGGGACAGGAAATTTTGGACGAAGAAGACAGTATTGCAGACCTTCAAGAACTGGCAAGAAAAAATGCAATGGAAAATAATCGGATTAATTAGTTGTTCAGGATAATCACATTAATAGCATAAATAGAAAGAGCCGTTTCGCTATCCCTTTTAAATGGAGTGAAACGGCTCCATATTGTGTAAGGAGAATCCTCTCTCCTATCGACTAATTATCGAAGTGTACCGGCATTTGCATCCCTAAGCATTTTTTCATTCGGGAGAATATAAATTTCCACACGACGATTCAATGCTTGAACACCTCTTGAATTTTCTTCTGCTATTTTTTGAGAGGATCCCATTCCCGCAGTAACCATTCGGTTGGAAGCAACTCCTTGTCCTGTAAGAAAATATTTCACCGAATCAGCTCTTTTTTCAGATAACGGAATATTAATATGATCTCC
>JAIRRK010000033.1 GCA_031256015.1 Dysgonamonadaceae bacterium | reverse complement strand
GGGTAGCTACGGCCGCTATTGGAGTAGTGTAGCGAGTAATTCCACCTCGTGCGTCATGTACTTCAGCAGTACGAACATGTCCGTGGGCAGCGGCAGCTTCCGTGCAATCGGCATGAGTGTCAGGTGCATCGCGGAGTGAGTTAAGAACTAAGAACTAAGAACTAAGAACTAAGAACTAAGAGTTAAGAACTAAGAACTAAGAGATGCGGGCAACTGCATCTCTTTTTTAGTGTATTCCTCTTTTTTAAAGAATGAAGCTTGAATCACCGAGTACCTGTTTCTTCGTAATAGTTAATAAAAGAACGGATAACTACTTTGTTTCCTCCGGGAGTGGGATAATTTCCCGAAAAATACCAGTCGCCGTTGTGATTCGGGCATGCCCGGTGCAATCCCTCAAGGGATTGATACACTATTTCCACTTCGGCTTTCGTGTCTTTTGGGATTAATAATTCCGTTATTTTACTTGAAATTTCTTCTGCGGAGAATGGTCGGTAAATGTCTTTTACAAAGTTTACGACGTTTTCTTTGGGCAGATTGATTTGCGCTTTACACTTTTTGTAGGTTTCGTCGATAATCGATTGCAATCCTCTCTCCTTTAAGAGGGCAATGGCTGCCCGAAAAGCGATAAATTCATCCATCCGGCTCATGTCGATTCCGTAACAATCCGGATAACGGACTTGAGGAGAGGAAGAGACAATAATGATTTTCTTCGGTTCCAGTCGATCCAAGATTTTAATGATACTCTGTTTGAGCGTTGTTCCGCGAACGATGCTGTCGTCTATTACAACCAGGTTGTCCTTTCCCCGGCGAATGGAATCGTAAGTAATATCGTAAACGTGAGCGGCCAATTCGTTGCGACTGTCTCCTTCGGCGATGAAAGTCCGCAGTTTAATATCTTTCAGTGCAACTTTCTCCTGCCGAATTCTCATCGACAAAATCCGTTCCAAATCGTCTTTCGTTAATTCGTGAGTATGTTTGATTATGAATTGTTTTTTTTGTTCGTCCAGGTGATTTTCAAACCCCTCCATCATTCCGAAAAAGGCGACTTCGGCGGTGTTCGGAATAAAAGAGAAAACGGTGTTTTCCAAATCGTTGTCGATTGCTTTGAGAATCGGTTCAAGGAGCAGTTTTCCCAACATTTTTCTTTCCTGATAGATGTCTTTGTCGGAGCCTCGGGAGAAATAGATTCGTTCGAACGAGCAAGGCGTTATGTTACGCGGTTCCAGTATTTGCTCCGAGTGAACGGATCCGTTTTGTTTCACAATCAAAGCCATACCGGGATTCAATTCCTGTACGTCGTGAACCTTTACATTCATCACGGTTTGAATAACGGGCCTTTCCGAAGCCACGACAACGATTTCATCATCGTAATAATAAAAAGCGGGACGGATTCCGTTCGGGTCGCGGAAAGCAAACATATCGGTATTTCCTGTTACTCCGCAAATAACATAACCGCCATCCCATAATTGAGCCGACCGCCGCACAACATGAGCCAAATCGAGGTTATCGGCAATCTTTCGGTTCAACTTTTCTCCGGATTGAACCTTGGGTTTATATAATTCGTAGAGATGCTGCACTTCTCTGTCCAAATAATTTCCCATCATTTCGAGAATCATCAGCGTGTCGGAATACAAACGCGGATGCTGCCCCTGTTCGATTAATTGCCGGAAGATTTCGTCAACATTCGTCATGTTAAAGTTTCCGCATAACATCAGGCTTCTCGAACGCCAGTTATTTCTTCTCAAAAAAGGGTGCACATACGACAAACCCGAACGTCCGGTTGTGCTGTAGCGCAAATGCCCCATGTAAACTTCTCCGCAAAACGGAAGATTGGTTATGTCCGACGTTCCGTGATTTTTGTTCACGGCATCGTAAATATGTTGAAAAACTTCCTGAATAGCTCCGCTACCCAATGCTCTTTCCCGGAAAATATATTCCGTTCCGGGTTTTGCGTTCACACTGACACATCCGACTCCGGCCGCTTCCTGTCCGCGGTTGTGTTGTTTTTCCATTAAAAGATAGAGTTTATTCAGGCCGTATTGCCAAGTGCCGTATTTATCGACGTAGTATTCAATCGGCTTTAATAGACGGACGAGTGCGATTCCGCACTCATGTTTCAGTTGCTCCATAGGATTAATCGTTGAAAGAACACAAAAGTAACATATTCGGATAGAATAATTTTATTTATCGCTTATTTTTATTTGTAATCGGGCGATATTATTTGGCGGCAATCCGATAGATTGCTTCGGCATCTTCCATATCCAACTGTCGGAAAGCCCCTGTTCGACCGCCGGTATTCATCGCAAGTTTTTCGATTAAAGTGTTTATATCCGGATTGGGAATGTTCAATTCCGCCAAACTGACCGGCAAGCCGAGCATCGAAAAAAAGTTTTTCAACGATTCGATACCTTTCAAGGCCGTTTCGTTTTTGTTGTCCGTTTCTTTTATATCCCAAACGCGCACGGCAAACTGAACGAACTTATCTATTCCGGATGTATAGACATATTTCATCCAGGCGGGGAACATCACGGCCAAGCCTGCACCGTGTGTCACGCCATACAGCGCGCTCAATTCGTGTTCCAGTTTATGAGTGGCCCAATCTTCCTCTCGGCCGACTCCGCAAATATCGTTATGAGCCAACATTCCCGCCCACATGATATTGGCTCTGGCATCGTAGTTTTCGGGTTCGTTCAATACCGTCGGAGATTCTTTGATGATAGCTTTCAAAAGGCCTTCACACATTCGGTCGGATACTTCAACTCCTTGTGTCCGGGAAAAATATCGCTCCATGATATGCCCCATCATATCGGCGATTCCGGAAGCCGTTTGGTACGCCGGCAAACTGAAAGACAAGACGGGGTCGAGGATGGAAAAAACCGGCCGAAGAAAAGGACTTTTAGTACCTCTTTTCAGCAAACCGTCTTTTTGTGTGATGACCATCCGGTCGGAACCTTCGCTTCCCGCCGCCGGGATGGTTAATATGGTTCCGACCGGTAAAGCCCGATTGATGGTTACGTTTCCTTCAAAGAAATTCCGGAAGTCGGATGCATAATAAACGCCGGAAGCTATTGCTTTGGCCGAGTCAATCACACTTCCTCCGCCCACGGCCAGAATAAAATTCACATTCTCTTTCCGGCACAATTCGATTCCTTCGTAAACCAACGTATCCATCGGATTCGGTTGAACTCCTCCCAGTTTGACGTAATGGATGAAATGATGTTGAAGCAAGGTTTCTATATCGTTCAACAATCCGCTTTTAACGGCAAATTGTTCACCGTAATGAATCAGCACGTTGGTTCCGTTGTATTTCTTCAATAAATGAGCTGTTTTGGAGATTGTATTTCTTCCGAAGACAAATTCGGTCGGACTCCAATAAGTGAAATTATTCATGTTGCTGTGATTTTATGATTGATTCCCCGAATTATATCCGAAAATCGGAATCGGGAATGAAGTTATTCTTTTCTTAATAGCGACAATATATCCGGTTGCAGATAAGACGTTATTTCCCTGTAAGGAATTTTCACTTTGCTTGTTCCCAAAGAATAAGGTCCTATTTCGTGAGGATTATAGATAAAAACGATTCCTTCCGTATCGAAATAAAAATTATTGTTCGGAAGTATTTTTTTCGGGTCGTATCCTTCGGAAATCAGGTCCGAAGGTAATTCGTAAGATTTTTGTTTCATTAAATTTCTCAGAAGAATAAAGTTCAATTTTTCTTCGATTCCCGAAATAAAAACATCGTCATAAGCGAGATTTTTTGCAGTCGGAACATGAACGACAAATCCGGCCGTTGATTCCGTTCCGTGAGTTTCGTCCGTATAATCGGAACGTTCTATTTCATAACTTATCAAATCGTTTTGATTGAAATGAAAAACATTTTTTTGCACGTAATCTTTTCCCAATGAAAGAGAAGCCGTATCCGCACTGTTTTCCGTTTCTTTCTTGATGAAATGTTGAACTTTTTCCGAAAGCATAAAATCTTCGTATTCTTTTTGCATTTCGGAATAGAAAGTATCCACGGTGTTGGCAATGGGGTAGGAGGTATATTTTTCTCCGAAAGCATTTTTGACAAACAATTTCTGTAAATCGCTCAAAACCGCTTTATCGAAATAAGCATTCGGATAAGTAAACTGAATCTCGGCAGTAAATCCCGGAAAACGATTGGGGTCGTACATGAAAAATTCTTTGTTTAACAACGAGGTATTGTATTTTAATCGATTACCGGAAAAGTATTTTTTGGCCCAACGGAACAGCGTACATTCGGGTTTCATGTAAATAAACAGCTCGGAATACGGAACAAAAACTTCCATCGTTCCCAATACATAAGCACCCAAAGAATAGGGATTGTAGATAAACGTCATTCCCTTATCGTCGGCAACAAAATTATCGGACGGAGGAACATGAGCCGAAGTAAATCCGGCACTAATCATGGCTTCTTCATCGGGATATCGGTTGTTCAGCATCAAATTTTTCAACAGCAATTCCGAAAGTGCCTCTTCCGTGTCTTCGTAAAACACATCGTCATACGAGATTTTTCCCTCGCTATTGATGTCGTAAACATATCCTTGAGTGGAATTTGCACCATGAGCTCCTCCCGTATATTCATAACTGTTTACGACGTGACTGATTACATCTCCGCGGTTAAACAGGATGGTGTTCCGCATTGTTTTCTCCCGGATGTAAAACGACTCATATTCCGAAATATCATCCCCCTGATTATTCGCCTTTTCTTCTTCCTGCTTATAAAGGCCCGATTGTTCAAAGTCGTTTTTGTAATTTTCAACATAGGAATTTGCATACGAACCGGCCGCCTTATCGACGGATAAATGCGAATACTCTTTCCCGAAAAAACAATCGATAAAATAAGTCTGCAAAGATGTTTGAAGCTTCTTGTCATCTATCGAAACCGGATAAAAAAAATGAACCTGCAAATGGCACGAAGGATTTTCCTTTTTATTGTAAAGATGATAATTCCTGATTTCCTCTATTCCTTTATAATCAACGGAATTATCCCGATAAATGGATAGTTGGGATTTTGCGCTGAAAACAAACAGCAAGACCGGAAAAAGTATAATGATTTTCTTCATATCTGTTCTGACTATGGTTGAGATTCGGCAAATATACTATCTTTTTTTCATTCTTTTCGTGAATAAAAACAGAAACTCCAATCGAGATGAATTTATACTTCCAATAAAATTGATTCCTAAACATTTTTCTTTATTTTTGCAATTAAAACTTACAATATAATAATGAAGAAGGAAAGTTTTGTATCCATCGCCGATTGTTCAAAAGACGATATTATTCGATTAATCGGAAAAGCAGAATATTTTGAACAAAATCCAAATCAAAAACTACTGGAGGGAAAAGTATGCGCTACACTTTTCTTTGAACCGTCCACCCGCACACGATTAAGTTTTGAAACCGCAGTCAATCGCTTAGGCGGTCGAATTATCGGTTTTACCGATGCAGCAACCACTAGTTCGTCAAAGGGAGAAATCCTGAAAGATACTATCAAAATGGTTAGTAATTATGCCGATTTAATTATCATGCGGCATCACTTGGAAGGAGCAGCGCGATATGCCGCGGAGGTTTCAACCATTCCGATAATCAACGCCGGAGACGGTGCCAATCAACATCCTTCTCAAACATTATTGGATATGTATTCCATTTATAAAACGCAGGGAAGTTTGGAAAATCTTCAAATTACGCTGGTTGGAGATTTGAAATATGGAAGAACCGTACATTCTCTAATTTCGGGAATGTCGCATTTCAATCCTACTTTTCACTTGGTTGCTCCGGAAGAACTCCGAATCCCGGATATTTACAAGCAGTTTATGGAATCTCACAACATTCCCTATTACGAATATTGTGATTTTTCGGAAAAAGTAATCAACCAATCCGATATTCTGTATATGACTCGTGTTCAGAGAGAACGATTCACCGATTTGATGGAATACGAGAAAGTCAAAAATATTTACGTTTTGAACAATAAAATGTTAGATACCTGCAAAGAAAATCTTCGTATATTGCATCCGCTTCCTCGAGTGAATGAAATAGCTTATGACGTGGATGATAATCCGAAAGCTTATTATTTCGAGCAAGCGAGAAACGGAATTTATGCCCGACAAGCTATTATTTGCAGCGTATTGGAAATCGAATAACTTTTAAGATTATGGGCGTTAAGAAAAAAGAATTGAAAGTGGCTGCCTTGGAAAACGGAACAGCTATTGACCATATCCCTTCCGAACAATTATTCAAAGTTGTTTCGTTGTTGGAAATCGAAAAATTGAGTACACCTGTTACCATAGGATATAATCTGGACAGTAAAAAAATGAATAAAAAAGGAATATTAAAGATTTCCGATAAGTTTTTTGAAGAAGACGAAATTAATCGGATTTCCTTAATTGCACCTAACGTGAAATTAAATATTATCCGGGATTACGAGGTAATAGAAAAAAAATTAGTTGCCCTTCCCGACGAACTGCTGGGTATTGTGAAATGCAATAATCCGAAATGTATTACAAACAACGAACCCATGAAAACCCATTTTAAAGTGATTGATAAAAAGGATGTTATCCTTAAATGTCAATATTGCGAAATGAAAACGAAAAAAGAAGATATCGTACTGTTATGAAACAAGATTGGAAGCCCGGAACGTTAATTTATCCCTTACCTGCGGTGCTTATATCCGTTGGGAGCGATGAAAGTGAATACAATGTTTTCACTGTTTCATGGACAGGAACCATTTGTTCCGATCCGGCCATGTGTTATATCTCTGTCCGACCGGAACGACATTCTTATTCCATCCTGAAAAAAAACATGGAATTTGTAATCAATCTGACAACCGTTGAATTGGCAAACGCTACCGATTGGTGTGGCGTTCGTTCCGGCAAAAATTTCGATAAATTCAAAGAAATGAATTTAACTCCGAAAGAAGCGCATGTAGTAAAAGCTCCTTATATCGAAGAATCGCCCTTATGTATAGAATGTCGGGTAAGGGAAATTATTCCCTTGGGAACTCATGATATGTTTATTGCCGAAGTTGTAAATATTTTAGCTGATGACGCGCTGATTGATACCGAAACAGGCGGATTCAATATGAAGAAAGCCGGTTTATTGGTCTATGCGCACGGAAAATACTACGGCTTAGGCGATTTTATCGGAAAATTCGGATGGAGCGTTCAAAAGAAAAAGAAATGAAAAATCATTATTTAAATCCATATTTATTTCTCGTTTGCGTATTTCTATGCGCAATGCTTTTGTCGTCCGGCAGTGTTCACGGACAAAAAGTGAATCGCAATCTGAAGCCTTACAATTTCGGATTCAAATTAGGTTTCAATAATTTATCGAGCATTCGTTTCGATGCCTATTCGGGAGGAACCTTGCTCAATAGTTCCCAAATTAATAAAACAGGATATACGGCCGGTGCCTTTTTTCGCATTAATTTGGATAAAGTTTTTATGCAACCCGAATTTGAATGGAGTGGATACAAACACCATTTTTCGTTTACGTTTCCCAATCAAACGGAAAATGTAAACTTAAATTCATCGGCAAGCATCCGTGAAACGATGCAAACGCTTGGAATTAATATCATCGTAGGGTATTGTATTATTCAGAGTGTTCCTTTCCGATTCGATGTTTTCATAGGGCCTTCTCTCAAATACCGTTACAGTACAAAATACGAATACGAAGGAAGTATTTCCGGAGACGCAAACAATATCCGTCGCCATTTTTACGACAATAGTACTCATCTTCACCCTTATGGATTAGTGGGATTTTCATTCAGTGTAACTCAATTTTACGTAGATATAAGGTATGGAATAAGTATAAAGGATACGGATATTAATTTCAATGAAATATCCAATTCCATTGAGCAGTTAAACGGCGTCGAACTGCGAAAAAATGAAAATAGTTTAAACTTTTCGGTTGGAATATTTTTTTAAGATTGATTTTTGACAAAGAAACAAATACATTAAATAACCTAAATAAATTTTTTTCGAATGAAAAAAGATGATTTTATTTTCAATATTATCGACAAAGAGTATAACCGTCAATTGACAGGTATTGAGTTGATTGCATCCGAAAACTTCGTGAGCGAAGAAGTAATGAAAGCCGCCGGTTCGGTACTGACGAATAAATATGCGGAAGGATATCCGGGAAAAAGATATTACGGAGGATGCCGATTTGTAGATGAAATAGAACAAGCAGCCATCGACCGATTGAAAAAAATATTCGGAGCAGAGTGGGCAAATGTTCAACCGCATTCGGGTGCTCAAGCCAATATGGCAGTCTTTCTGACTTGCTTGAATCCGGGAGATAAATTTTTAGGATTGAATCTTTCTCATGGAGGACATTTAAGTCACGGTTCTCCGGTAAACTCATCCGGAATCCTATACAAAGCACTGGAATACAATGTGAAAGAATCGGACGGCAAAGTCGATTATGATCAGATGGAGAAAATCGCTCTCCAAGAAAAACCCAAATTGATTATTGCCGGAGCTTCCGCTTATTCCCGTGAGTGGGATTATGCTCGGATTCGCCAAATAGCCGATACTATCCATGCTATTTTTATGGTAGATATGGCTCATCCGGCCGGATTAATCGCAGCCGGTTTATTGAACAATCCGGTCAAATATGCTCACATCGTAACTTCAACCACTCATAAAACATTGAGAGGCCCGCGAGGAGGAGTTATTTTAATCGGAAAAGATTTCGAAAATCCGTGGGGAAAGAAAACTCCCAAAGGCGAAACAAAAATGATGTCGGCCTTATTGGATTCGGCTGTGTTTCCCGGAGTACAAGGAGGTCCTTTGGAACATGTGATTGCAGCGAAAGCGATTGCTTTCAATGAAGCGATGCAACCGGAATATATCACCTATCAAACTCAAGTTAAAAAAAATGCTTCCGTTATGGCTCAAGCTTTGGTGGATAAAGGATATAAAATCATTTCGGGAGGAACCGACAACCATTTAATGTTGGTTGATTTACGTTCTAAATTTCCGGAATTAACAGGAAAACAAGCCGAACAAGCTTTGGTAAAAGCCGATATTACATCCAACAAAAACATGGTGCCTTTTGATTCTCGTTCTCCTTTTCAAACGTCCGGTTTACGGTTCGGAACGCCCGCTATCACAACACGAGGACTAAAAGAAGACAAGATGGGTGAAATAGTGGAATTGATTGATACGGTTCTTTCCGACTTTGAAAACGAAAACCGGATTAAATCCGTCGCAGAGAAAGTTAATTCAATGATGAAAGATTATCCTTTGTTTGCTTGGTAATCTTTTCCGTATAATATCACTGTACATCAACCATAAATCAAAGAGAAAGTTCCGGAATAGAACGAATAAAAAACGAAGCTTTCTCTTTTTTTAATTCTTTTCCTTATCAATTATTGTTATTTTTGCACAAAATTGTTTTTATGAAAAATTTATTCGAAAAGCTCAAATTAATTACAGGTAAATTGAATAAATATTGGATTGCGATTATCATTTTCGTTATTTTCACTTTTTTTGTGGGAGAAAGTACTATTTGGAAACGAATTTCATATGATCGTCAGATAAACCGATTGGAGCAGGAAATTGAACATTATACTCGGCAAAAAGAAATGAACGAAAAACGCTTGCAAGATCTTCAAAGCGATAACGAAAGCTTGGAAAAGTTGGCCCGAGAACAGTACCGCATGACGAAAAAAAATGAAGAATTATTTATTATAGAAGAATGATGACTACCGACTTCGGAAAATATCCGTTTTTGATTTGCAGCATCCTCCTTGGATTATCGGCTGCCCTCTATATCTCCGACATGCCTTTTATTCCTTATGTTTATGCCGTGTCCGGAGCGGGAGTGGCTGTCGCTTTTCTTACAAATATTTATCGAGGCGATAACGCCCGTTTAAGAAGATTGAATATACAACAAGCCGTTGCTGCTCTTTTACTGCCCGTTTCGTCTTATTTCATGTTTAAAAACATGAATGAATGGTTTATTTGTTTATTGGTATCGGGAATTTTACAGATTTATATTATTTTCGTTCGGAATTACGAGAAAAATAAGGACAATAAAGAATAATGAATCCGATTATTACCGGTTTACAAAATCCCCGCATTAAAAATATTCAGAAATTAGCAACAAAATCCCGATCACGGAAAGAGCAAGGCCTTTTTTTGATTGAAGGAGCGCGTGAAATCAGTTTGGCTCTGAAAAAAGAATATATTTTAGATTCGGTTTTCCTTTGTCGAGACTTATTCGTGAAAACGGATTATCCGGATATTCTTCAATTGATACCTGAAAATATTCTGTTTGAAGTGACCGAAACTGTTTTTCAAAAAATAGCTTACAGAGAAGGCTCGGACGGAGTATTGGCTTTAGCCAAACCGAAAGACCACTCGTTAACGAATTTAACCGTTTCAGCGAATCCGTTTTTCATTGTTTTGGAATCGGTGGAAAAACCCGGAAATTTGGGTGCCGTTTTGCGCACGGCCGACGCCGCCAAAGTGGATGCTGTTATCGTATGTAATCCGTTGACCGATATTTACAATCCGAATATTATTCGCTCCAGTGTCGGATGTGTTTTTACTGTTCCGGTCGGAATTGCCGACAATGAAGCAACTCTTCGCTTTCTAAAAAAGAATGGAATTTGTTCGTATGCCGCCGAATTAACTGCGGCTCAATGGTATCAGGATATGGATTATACTTCTCCTTCCGCAGTTATCATGGGTGCAGAAGCGGACGGTTTAACTGATTTCTGGTTGAATCAGGCTGAAAAAAGAATTAAAATCCCGATGCGTGGAGCCATTGATTCTTTAAATGTCTCTGTTTCCACTGCGATTATTACGTTCGAAGCGATGCGGCAAAGAGGCTTTTGATATTACTTGAAACGTTTATTTATTTCTTCTTCCGATAAAATAGAAACAATCAGCTTTCCATCCGGAGTATAGTTCGGTGAAGCAGAGGAAAACAATCGCGCCAATAAAGACATGGCTTCCTCGTCCGAAAGAATTTTATTGTCGGATATTGCCGCTTTTTTGGCCAATGCCAATGCCAAAGCTGCAGAAACTTCTTCTTTTACTTCGCATCCGGTTTCCAAAACTTTATCAATCATGTTTTGCAAAGACTCCTTATAATCTACATTTTCCAATCCGGCAGGAACTCCGTTTATCGAATAAGAATGATTTCCCAAATCCGATAAATCAAAACCGATGAAGGCCAAATCATCTAAAACGCAAGGAAGAACCGTTGCTTCTCCGGGAGTGAAAAAAATGATTTCAGGGAAAAGCAATCGTTGCGAAACACCTTGTTTTTGGTACATTCGTTGCATGTAATCATCGAACAAAATGCGGATATGCGCCTGACGTTGGTCGATAATGGATAATCCCGATTTCAAAGGAGCGATTAAAAAACGACCCTTATACGGTAAAATATTCGTTTGGTTTTCCGAAACAATTTCCGATTGATTGTTTATTTCAAAAAGAGACGGATTGTCCGGCTGAGGCGAATCGACAATTTCCTTCTCCTCTTTATTCTCTTCGTATAATTGTTCCCAATTAATTTTAGGTCTTTCGTGAGAACGATTTTCTTTAAACGGATTGTAATCCGACCTCAAATCTATCTTGGGTGATTCAGTCGAATCGTTTTTTCTTCCTGTATAAACCGGCATATCGATGGCTCCTTCTCTGTTAAATTCCAAAGAAGGAACGGCAATGGCTTCTTTCACCGAAGACGCAATGACCTGAAATAAATGTTGTTCATTCTCAAACTTGATTTCCGTTTTAGTCGGATGGATATTGACATCAATACTTTCCGGGTCAACATCCAAATAAATAAAATAATTGGGCTGTTCTCCGGCCGGAATAAACGATTCAAATGCCAACATGACGGCTCTGTGGAAATAAGGATGCCTCATATACCTTCCATTGACAAAGAAATATTGAGAAGAGCCTCTTCTTTTGGAGGATTCGGGAGAACCGACAAAACCGGAAATGTTCATAAAGGAAGTATTAATCTGAACAGGCAGAAGAGAAGAAGATATTTTCTTCCCCGAAATGTTGATAATACGTTGCTTTAATCCGGATGCAGGGAGAGAAAAAATCTCCGCGCCGTTATGCAGTAAGGTGAAAGATACCTTGGGATAAACCAAGGCTATCCGCTCAAACTCCGTAAGGATGTTGCGAAATTCCGTTTCGTTCGATTTCAAAAATTTTCGTCGAGCCGGAATATTGAAAAATAAATTCTTCACGGAAAAACAACTTCCGGCATCAGTCATGATGGCTTCTTGTTTTTCAACCCTTGACCCGGCAATCTGAAGCATTGTTCCTAATTTGTCTTCTTTTCCCCGAGTTTTCAGTTCGACTTGAGCAACCGCTGCGATTGAAGCCAAAGCTTCGCCTCGAAATCCCAAGGTTCGAAGCGTAAACAAATCATTGGCCGTATTTATTTTAGAAGTTGCATGTCGTTCAAATGCCATTCGGGCATCTGTTTCCGACATGCCTTTTCCGTTATCGATGATTTGGATGAGCGATCGTCCGGCATCTTTGATAATAATCTGAATCCGGTCAGCTTCGGCGTCTATTGCATTTTCTACTAATTCCTTCACAACCGAAGCCGGGCGTTGAATCACTTCTCCGGCAGCGATTTGATTGGCTATTGAATCGGGCAACAGATGTATTATATCCATTTTTTATGATTAAGAATTACAAACGACTTCGGGTCGTTTCATTTATTCAGTCGTTTTTTCAATGTTTCAATCATATCCGCGGTCATGCGTTCCAGATTGTATTGAGGATTCCAATCCCATTCTTTTCGAGCGGCGGAATCATCTAATTTATTCGGCCATGAATCGGCGATGGATTGTTTCAAAAAATCGACGCTATAAGTCATTTTGAAATTCGGATAATGCTTTTTGATTTCGGCATAAATCATTTCCGGGTCGAAACTCATCGCCGTTACATTGAACGAATTTCTGTGAACCAAACGAGAAGGGTCGGCTTCCGGTAAGTTTACCAATGCGTCGATGGCATCCGGCATGTACATCATGTCCATATACGTTCCGGCTCGAAGCGGACACACGAAATCTTCGCCTTGTACTGCCTTGTAAAAAATTTCGACGGCATAATCTGTTGTGCCGCCGCCGGGCAAAGTCATGTTCGAAATGATTCCGGGGAATCGGACCGAACGTGTATCCACTCCAAAACGGGTAAAATAATAATCGCTTAACAATTCTCCCGTTACTTTGGTTATCCCGTAGATAGTTGTCGGGCGTTGAATGGTGTCTTGAGGCGTATTGTCTTTGGGTGTACTCGGACCGAAAGCACCGATTGAACTCGGAGTAAATACGGCACAGTTGTATTCTTTTGCCACATCCAAACAATTTATCAGACTGCCGATTCCGACATCCCATCCCAATTTGGGATTTTTTTCTGCCGTAGCGGAAAGGATAGCCGCTAAATTGTAGATTGTATCGATGTGGTTTTCTTTCACGACTTCGGCAATCCGATCGATGTTTAACGCATTGATTTCGACGGTAGGGCCTGCTTCAAAAAAACCGTCCGGGAACGGCGGCGCAAAATATCCGCAAATTACATTATCAACGCCATAAATGGAACGCAAACGAATACTTAACTCCGATCCGATTTGTCCTGTACTTCCGATGATTAATATCTTTTTCATATTGCTGTTATGTATGAATGAGTTTCAGGTCAAGTTATTTTAATACGCCCAATTTCGTTCCCACTTTCGTGAAAGCCTCGATACACTTATCCAAGTGTTCTCTTTCATGAGCAGCCGATAATTGTATGCGGATTCGGGCTTGCCCTTTCGGAACAACAGGATAATAAAATCCGGTGACATAAATGCCTTCTTTCGATAGTTCGGATGCCATTGCCTGAGATAATTTCGCGTCATAAAGCATGACGGCGCAAATGGCCGATTGAGTCGGTTTAATATCGAATCCGGCAGCCGACATTTTCGCCGCAAAATACTCGGTATTGGCATGTAACTTGTCTTGCAATTCGTTTGTTTCGGACAGCAATCGGAATGTATAAATTCCGGCTCCGACCACGGACGGCGGCAGCGAATTGGAAAACAGATAAGGACGAGAGCGTTGACGAAGCATCTCGATAATTTCTTTTTTCCCGGTTGTAAATCCTCCGATGGCACCGCCGAAAGCTTTTCCCAATGTTCCGGTTATTATTTCGATTTTTCCTCTCAAATTGAATTGTTCGGTGGTTCCTCTTCCTGTTCTTCCCACCACTCCGGCTGAATGGGATTCATCAACCATCACCATTGCGTTGTACTTTTGTGCCAATTCGTAGATTTTGTCTAATGGAGCTACATTTCCGTCCATCGAGAAAACGCCGTCGGTCACAATCAAACGGAAACGTTGTTCTTGTGCTTTCACCAATTGTTCTTCCAAGTCGGCCCAATCGGCATTTGCGTAACGATAGCGAACGGCCTTGCACAAACGAACGCCGTCAATGATGGAAGCATGGTTCAATGAATCGGAGATGATGGCATCCTGATCTGTCAGCAAAGGTTCAAAAACGCCGCCGTTGGCATCGAAACAGGCTGCGTATAAGATGGTATCCTCTGTTCCGAAGAAATCGGCGATGGTTTTTTCCAGTTCTTTATGCAAATCTTGGGTTCCGCAAATAAAACGGACCGACGACATACCGTATCCTCTTTCTTTCATTGCTTCTTGGGCGGCGGAAATCAATCCCGGATTATCGGATAACCCCAAATAGTTATTCGCGCAAAAGTTAAGAACTTCCTGATTGGTATTTAAACGAATTTTTACAGATTGAGGAGATGTAATAATTCTCTCTTCTTTATATAAACCGGCTTCTTTTATCGCGGTTAATTCATCTGTAAGATACTTTTGAAAAGTTGAATAATTAGCCATTGATGTATTGTTTTTTTAGTCGAGCAAAATTACACTAAAAAAACTTATCCTGCAAAGCTTAGGCCGGTAAATTAAGAACTAAGAACTAAGAACTAAGAACTAAGAACTAAGAGTTAAGAGTTAAGAGTTAAGAGTTAAGAGTTACGGTGCTTCGCGTACAATTCTTAATTCTTAACTTTTACTTTTTAATTCTAATTCCTTTCGTCAACTACTTTTGTGTTTCGCCAAGAAAGCGGTAGGCGTTTCGCCAAATTCTTTTTTGAAGGAATTGGTAAAATAAGCTTGGCTTTCGATTCCTATCCGGTCCATGATTTCCCGTATGCTCAGGTTATTTTCGATTATCAGGGCGGCTGCTTTTTTCAGTTTGTAACTCAGTATAAATTCGATAATCGATTTGTCGGTCATGGTTTTGATTTTCCGATACAATTTGCTTCGACTCATGGATAATTCGGAAGCAATATAATTGACATCCATATCGGGGTGAGCCAAATTAGCGTCGATAATTTCAATGAATTTCCGCAAGAACTTGGCATCTTTCTCGTTGGCGGATAATTCGGAACCGTCGGAGAAATAGTTTTTGGAATAATACTCTTTTAATTGCTGTTGATGGTTGAAAATATTTTGGATGGAAAGCTTTAATAATTGCATATCTACCGGTTTTTCGAAATACATATCGGCCCCGGAGTCGGCCCCTTCCAGTTTGCTTTCGGCACTTGTTTTGGCAGTCAATAAAATCAGAGGGATGTGCGATGTTTCAATATTTGTTTTTATTTCTTTGCTCAGGGTGATACCGTCTTTTTTAGGCATCATAATATCGCTGATTACCAAATCGATTCGTTCGCTTGCCAACAATTCGGATGCTTTCATTCCGTCTTCTGCCTGAATGATTCCGTAATCGTTTTCCAGAAAATCGCTGATGAACTTTCTCAGGTCATCGTTGTCTTCAACCAACAGAATTTGTTTCTTTGCTTTATTAATGACTTGATATTCCGGTGTTGTATTTTTATCTTCTTTTTCGGTGAAAGGCTCTGCCTTTTCTTTTTCCGACGGAATGTTTTCTTGTTTTACGAAGTCGGCCGAATCGTATATCGAAGAATCTTTCGACAGGAAAACCACCATATCCGTTCCTTTTTCTCTTTCGCTGAATATACCGATAATGCCTTTATGCAATAAAGTAAAGCTTTTTACCAAGGCTAAACCTATTCCGGTTCCCAAATGCGAATCGAAATTAATCGTGTTTACTTTATAAAAACGTTCAAATACATTTTTTATCGAATCTTCGGAAATCCCGACTCCGGTATCCTTTATTGCGACGGCAAAACAGGAAGCCGCATTTATTCCGTTGTCTTCTTTCACGGTAAAGTTTGTTGAAAATGCCGATTGAAACATTCCGCTTTCGGCATAAACTTCAATGGAAATCGTTCCTGCTTTTGTGTATTTGAATGCATTGTTGAGCAGGTTCATGATGATTTTTTCCAAAATGTTTTGGTCGATAAATGCGTGAAGAGCTTCCGAATCGGTTTTTATTTGAAACCGGATATTTCTTTGTTTGGCGTAATCAATGAAATCGGAAGCAATCTCTTTGACGAACTTATTAATATCGGTCAATTGAAGTTCAAGTTTCATCTTTTTGTTTTCTATCGTCCTGAAATCCATCAATTCATTCACCAGATTCAATAATCGTTGAGCATTGCTGTGCAATATCTTGTAATAATATTCCTTGATACCTTCTTGTCGTAATTTTTCGATTGAAGCCAAAATCAAAGAGAGGGGAGTTCGGAAATCATGCGATATGTTGGTGAAAAAACGCAATTGAGCTTGATGAATTTCTTCTTTCTTTTCTTTTTCGAGATTATCCAAATAGAGTTGCATCTTGAATTTTTTCTTCTCGTTGAAATATCGGATAATGATATAAGTAAGGGATAAAAGAATCAGAAAATAAAGAATGTATGCCGGCCAACTTAACCACGGAGCCGGCTTTCGTATGATTTTGATGATTGTTGCCTGATTGTTCCAGACATCGTCGTTGTTCGAAGCAACCACTTCAAAGTAGTAAGTACCTGCCGGAACTTTCGAATACATCGCCGTCCGATTGAACGCATCGACTTGAATCCATCGATTATCGTATCCTCTTAATCGGTATTTGAAATGATTCTTTTCGGGAATTAAGTAATTATCGGATGAAAACCGGAAACCGAAGTTATTTTGATCATAATTCAGGACGATTTCGTTGGAAGATAAATTAACTTTTGAAGGAACATGGTCAATTAAGAAATCCGAAATAATAACTTTAGGTCGATAAATATTCAGGGAAACGGCTTTCGGGTCGATGACGGAAAAACCGTTTGTTCCTCCGAAATAAAGCTCGCCGTTTGTTCCTTTGGAAGAAGCCAGGTGATAAAAAACCGGCCCTTGCACTCCGTCCTTTTCATCGAATTTCGAATAACTGTTGTTTGCCGTATCGTAGCGGATTAATCCGTTGTCGGTTCCTAACCACAAATAACCTTCTTCGTCATACGAAATGGCATAGATGGCCGAAATGTTTTTTCCCAAGATGTCTTCAAATACGGTAAACTCGGATGTGTTGGGATTGAATTTGACCAATCCTTTGCCCAATGTTCCTATCCATAAGTTTCCGGAGTCGTCCAAACAAAAGGTATAAAAATTCATGAAAACAGGTTGAGCGGGCTTGATTGTCCGGAAAGTTTGTTCTTTTATGTCGAATAAGAAAAGATGATTGCTGTTAATCATCCAAAGTCGGTTTTCACGTCCCCGTACGATATCGAAAATGTAATCTTTCTTGTCCTCCGGAGCAGTGAAATGATGAAACGTTTCGTCTTTGAAAGAATAATACGACAGCGTGGCTTCTTTGTATTGGTATGTAATCCAAAACCCCGAATCTTCTTCCGGTATGATTTTTCGTATGTTATTGCTGAATAATGAATTTTTGTCGTTCGTGTGACGGAAATGCTTGAATTGCTTTGTTTTGGTGTTGTAACAATCGATACCTCCCTGATACATTCCGACCCATAAATTGTTTTTCTTATCCAAAACAAGCGACTTCACATTATTGAAAGAAAGACTGTTCGACTGAACGGAATGTGACAAATAAGTAAATTCGCCGGTCTTCTTATTCAAACAATTGATGCCTCCTCCTTCGGTGCCGATCCATAAACAATCGCGGTCGTCGGCAAAAGCACTCACCGGAGCTTGATTCAATTGTCCTTTGTACGGAATGTAACTCTTAAACGGAATCTTTTCATCCAGATTCACATAGCAGAGGCCTCCCGAATACGTACCTATCCATATATTTTTCTGAAGGTCTTCTTTGATTATCCAAATCGAATTGTTCGTCAAGCTGAAAGGGTCGGATTCGGAATGACTGTAATGCGACCATTCTTTCGATTCTGAGTTTATGATATACAAGCCCTCGATATTTCCTATCCAGATGTTTCCGTTCTTGTCTATATGAAAAGTCTTGACCGGCGATTCGGAACATTCGGTATAAAACGCGAAATTATCTTCAACGGTATGAGTAGATAAGTCTATCTTATACAATCCGTATTTTTGAACAAAAACCCAAAGCTTTCCTTTATACACTTTCATATCCCGAACCAATCCGTCGTGTTTCGGAAGAACGAGGCACAGGGAGAACTCGTTCTTTTGGTAATTGAAACGATATATGCGTCCGTAATTGCTGCATACATAAAGGTCGTCGTTATGTAAACAAAACACGTTTCCGATAAAAGAAACCTCTTCGCCGTCGTATAAGGGAGTATTCAGCGATTTATCGCTTTTGTTCAGGATACACCATTTGTTATTTGTTTTAATCCATATATTGTCGTGATTATCAACCTGTACGATGTCTGCACTTCCTTCATAAAGGAGATTAAATATATCGGATGTTCTGTCGTAGCGAAACAATCCGTTGGTTGTGTTGACCAAAAGAACTCCCTTCGAATCGATGGTGATATTTCTAAATTTCCATTCGAGTTCCGGGTTTATATCGGTAAAATAATTGTGATATTGTTTGTACTGATACCCGTCGAAACGGTAAAGATTATTCTCCATCAAAACCCAAATAAATCCTTCGTTATCTTGTTGAATATCACTCACTCCATCGAAGTAAAAGCCTCCTTCGGGAGATAATGTCCTGAATTGATAATTTGCGTTGGTATCGACAGAAAAAGGAAGCAGGATAATCAAAGAAAGCAGAAAGTAAAGATTCTTTATTCGCATATTATATATATTGAATAATCGGTGACGTAAAACTTGCGTAAAAGTAAATAAAAAAGAGAACAACGACAATTTAATTTCGCCGTTGTTCTCTTCCGAAAGGTCCGTGGAATGTGCATATACAAAAATTACTTCACAATGAATTTTTGTATTTCACTATCCGATTGTTCATTTTTTAATTGTATGATATAAACTCCTTGCGGAAGCGACAAACACTCTTCCCGATGAATTTGTTTGCTGATTATTCTTTTCCCGGAAATATCGAATACATTCATTTCTGCCTCCGAAGTCGGTTCATTTAATATTACTCGAGTGGTTGTTCCGTCGTTTACAACATGGAATAAGCCGGAAAAAGACCGGATTAAAGGAATCGTTACAAACGGACTTCCATATACTTGCACTTCCCACATACCGGAATTGATAGTGTAAGCAGACCCGCTGTCGGCGTATTTTGCTCCGGAGATGTTTATTTTTATATAACGAGCCGTTTTGTTTATTTTCTCGGAAATCAATCCGGCCGTTCGGTTATTTGACCGGTCAATCACTCGTTCGTAGTTTTTATCGTTCGTGGCAGTGGAAATCGTGTATTGATACCAACGATTAGTGAATGTGTCGTTATCCGAGCCGACCCAATGAATATCTATTTGTTCGAGATTATACTCTTTTTCCAAATCGATTTCAACCCATTGAGGGAATGAGGCGTTGGAAGACGCCCATCGTGTTCCGAAGTCTCCATCGGTGAGATTGAACGCATAGTTGGAATTTCCTCCCCCGATTTGTTGGCCGGATGCAATAACCGACTTATCCAAAGCGATATTATCCGCATCGATAACCGGCGGAATGCCTTCTTCTATTCCTCGAAGCGCAATCGGTGTCCAGGCCGGTCTGTTTTGTCCGGTAACATTCAGGATTTTCTCTATGCTTTGGGGCAAAGCAATTATACTTCCGTTCTCGAGAGCTTCGTCAAAATACTGATTCAGTTCGGCCGATTGTTTTGTTCCCGTAACCCTTATTCCCCACTGATTGAAAAATTCCCGCATGTCGTAACCCGTGATTTGAGAGCTTTTCCATATCAGATTCAGTCGCCGGTCCTGTTCCGGGATATTATTCACTTTTTTCTCGTCGCGAATCACTCTGTGCAACACTTTGTAGAAATCATCTCCGAATAAGAGAAACAATTGCTCCCAAGGCATGAAACGAACTTCGTTTTTTTCGATACCGCCGGAAAGGCGCTCCAATTCGGCGTCATCCATATTATAAACTCGTTGTTCGACCGGTAATTTAAGATACGATTGACGTATTTTGTTCCATTTATCGGCACTTGTGCGGTTGTAGTTCGAATTTCCCTTCAGCTGTTGAATCGTTCTTTCCACCACATAAGCATAAATGTTTACGGTGGACTCTGTTGACAGGTTAATCAGGTACGCCGGTTGTTGATGCTGATGTCCGATTTCATGGCCCATCATCCAGCTTGTATCGTATATTCCCGAATAAGTAAGGTAACGATTAACGCTTGACGAAGGATAACCCGTGTATCCGGCAGAATCGGCATGAGGACTTGAATTTGCGTTTTCGCAGAGGAGATAACGCACTTCATTCGGTTTCATTCGGTGATGTATCGGATTCGGGTCATTATCATCCAATCCGCTTATATTGTCTTCCACGGCCAATAAAAACAAAATGGATTCCATCCACTTACTCAAATCTTCTTTTATGGAATAAGCCAACGCATTTGCCCGAGTAGCAGCCACTATTGCATAATCCGATTCAAAAATCACATTCGGCGTTTCGTATTTACCCAGCATACATGCAAACTCTTCGTCGGAGGTTATACCGTGTATATAATGAGGTGCTCTCACATGTTTGCTTCTCCCGGTAAACGTGACTCTCACTTTGCCGACCGGCTCCGGTTTGTTGGCTGTTATGTAACTTAAGAAGATAAGACCTCCGTTATGTCCCGAAATTATATTTTCACCTTCCGATAATTCATACGAAGTCGGCGTATTATCGATTAAACCCAAAGTTCCTACAGTCAATACAGGTTTCATGCCATCCGAAGAGGGCGTAATTTGTTCGATATTCACTGCAATTTCACGTCCTTTCTCCACGTAGAATCCGGTCGGTTGCTGCTCGAACTTTTTATGTCCTTGAGCAAGACGGATTCTTTCTTTTTCCGCTCCGTTGATTTGTTTCAGTTCTATGATTGCAGGGTAGGGGGTCGACATATTTTCCTCATCGCAATCCGGAAAGTCATTAAACCTCACGCATCGTACCGAGCCCCATTTATCGGATGTTTCGTCGTGTCGGATATTGGCGTGATAATTATCGCTTGAACTGTTTGTTTCGAGAGCCGTATAATAGCGTTCGTTTCCTCCAATCAGAAAAACGGCCGTCGAGCCGGGAGCCTTTCCGTTTACATATCCGCTTCCGTTAAACTCTCCGGAGGGAAGAATATTGAATTGAATCTGATTCGCTTGAGGAGCAATATTTCCTGTTGTCCAAAGACCTTCGGGAGCTTTTCCGCCGGCACGTAAATAATAAGCGGCATTAAAAATGGTCCAGTTATTATTGTTTTTTGGTTTCAGGTCGGCAACCTTGTATTCTTCGGCAATAAAATCGAACAGAAATGCCCAGTCGTTTTTCGTTGCCAAGAACCAACCTTCCGGACATAAACTTTTATTTGAAACGCTTGTATTGTAAAATCGGCCGTATTTTTCACCGGTCGAATCATCCGGAGCCGTCTTTCCGTTTTCCGCATCCCGGTTCAGATTCTGCATGAACCAATCATATCCGTTGTAATTCTTGTAAGCATATACTTTACCGTCGCGAGGGTCTGTGAATGTTCCCGATTGAGTTGAATAATCGGCATAATCCACTTTCGGTAATTGGGAATAAAGGTTCGTGAATGATTCGGCAAATAGCAGCATCACCCACAGCGAGAGATTTATTTTTATTGTTTTCATGTAAAATAAAGAATTATGTGCTGTTTTTCACAAAAATAAATGAATGACGATGAATCTGTTTTACTCTATTTGCTTTTTCTTTTATTTGAATGGTTTGATTGCCTCCCACCGAGCCGGGCTGCGCTTGACTCTCCTCGCATCCTCATTGCAATGCCCATTGTAATCTCGTTGCAATGCCCATTGTAATGTAAATACAATTCTAATTTGTTGGATTCCCGATAGGCCAAAGCTGCGCTGTGGGAGGGGAGAGGGGGGAGGTCCTCGCTTTCCGTGGGCTGCGCTACGCTTGCACACGGCTAATAAGATGCCTGCGCTACGCGCAGAAAACCGCATTTAAACGAGTTTATCTCTCAGTTCTTAACTCTTAGTTCTTAACTCTTAGTTCTTAACTCTTAACTCTTAGTTCTTAATTTACGGCCGAGGCTTTGCAGGCGGGGTACCCGCTCGATGCAGTCGGCGTTAAAAAATCCGGGCTGTTTGAGCGAAGCGAGTTCTCCGGATTTTAGCCGACCAATCGCTAGCGGGTCGCCGAAAAGCCAAGCCTTGATTTTTCTTGCTTCTTCTTTGTATCAAGACAAAGAAGAAG
>JAIRRK010000147.1 GCA_031256015.1 Dysgonamonadaceae bacterium | reverse complement strand
CGTATAAACAGATGTTATTATGTTGTAAAACATCTTTTTTTATTTTGAATTTCATTAGAAATAATCTTACCTTTGCAAGAGAAAATTTTGAAATGAATAAAGGTTATAGAGTTCCGGTCTCTTTTGATCGGGATTTTTTTTATTTTATCGAAAAATCAACATAAAAACATCAACAGTATGGCAGTGAGTTACATGACTAAAGAAGGGTATAACAAGTTGCTCGAAGAATTGAACCGCTTGGAATCCGAACAACGCCCTGCGATAAGTAAGCAAATAGCCGAAGCCAGAGATAAAGGAGACCTTTCGGAAAATGCTGAATACGATGCAGCAAAAGAGGCTCAAGGAATACTTGAGTCTAAAATTTCTCAATTGAAAACCCTTATTTCCAATGCACGATTAATCGACGAAAGCCAGATATCGACCGATTCAGTACAGATATTGAATAAAGTAACCATTCGGAATACAAAAAACAATCACCAAATGATTTATACGCTTGTATCCGAAAGTGAAGCCGATTTGAAAGCCGGTAAAATATCCATTAATACTCCGATAGGCAAAGGACTTATGGGGAAAAAAGTGGGAGATATCGCCGAAATAAAAGTTCCTTCGGGAATTATGTCGTTTGAAATAATCGATATATCGTTATGACCGTTTTCAGCAAAATAATTGCCGGAGAAATTTCTTCCTACAAAATAGCCGAAGACGAGAATTTTTATTCCTTTTTAGATATTAATCCGGTTGCAAAAGGTCATGTTTTGGTTATTCCGAAGCAAGAAATCGATTATATTTTCGATTTAAGTGATGACACTTTGGCTCAAATGATGCTTTTTTCGAAAAAAGTAGCAAAAGCGATGTCCAAAGTAATTAAATCTAAACGAATCGGAATTGCAGTTATGGGCTTGGAAGTCCCTCATGCTCATATACATTTGATTCCCATATCGGAAGAATCGGATATGTCGTTCAGAAATCCGAAAAAGAAGTTTTCTCCCGAAGAATTTGAAGCAATAGCTCGTTCCATCCGAGAAGCTTTCGAATAAAACAGAAAAACAGAAAAACCCAAAAGCCGGATAATCATAAGTGGATTGTCCGGCTTAATCGTTTAAAAAATAAGTTTATGCAATATGAAATTATTTCATTAGATAACGGCCTAAGAATTATTTGGTCGCCTTCGGTTTCTCCTGTGTCGTATTGCGGTTTTGCCGTCAATGTCGGAACGCGAGACGAAAATAACAATCAGTGGGGATTGGCTCACTTTGTTGAGCACATGCTGTTTAAAGGAACCAAAAAAAGGAAATCATGGCATATCCTGAATCGGATGGAAAATGTTGGAGGAGAACTTAATGCATATACAACAAAGGAAGAAACGTTTATTTATACCATCTCTTTAGCAGAAGATATTGAACGTTCGATGGAATTACTTTCCGATTTGGTTTTCAATTCTCAATTTCCCGAATCGGAAATCGAAAAAGAAAAAGAAGTTGTTATCGATGAAATTAATTCGTATAAAGATAATCCTTCGGAATTGATTTATGATGATTTTGAGAACCTGTTGTTTAAAGGAAATGAAATCGGTCATCATATCTTGGGAGAAGAAGAATCTTTGAAGCATTTCAATTCTTCTACTTGTCATTCTTTTGTTCGCTCGTATTATGTTCCCGAAAACATGGTGTTTTTCTTTTTCGGAAATACTCCTCTGAAAAAAATAACCCGTTTAGCGCATAAACATTTCTTGGAAAGTAAACTTTCAACATCTTCCATTAAAAGTCGGATTAGTCCCGAAATTGTAGCACCCGTCAAAGAAAAAATAAATAAAAATCTCCATCAGTCTCATGTAATAATCGGAAGTCGAGGATATGATTATCACAACAAAAACCGATTGGGATTGTATCTGCTGAATAATATTATCGGAGGACCCGGAATGAACAGTCGTCTAAACATTTCTCTTCGAGAAAAAAACGGATTGGTCTATTCCATTGAATCGGGACTTACGAGCTATAGCGATACCGGCGTTTTCAATATTTATTTCGGTGCGGATCATGATTCGGTTGAAAAGTGTTTGAAACTGACATATAAAGAACTGAAAAAACTAAGGGAAACTAAGCTCTCTTCATCTCAATTACAGGCTTCGATTAAACAATTGAAAGGACAATTGGGAATTTCAAGCGACCAGAAAGAAAATGTGGCGTTAAGCATGGGGAAAAGTTTTTTGCATTTCAATAAATACGAGACTTTACAGGAAGTATATCGAAGACTGGACTTATTGACTCCCGAAAAATTGTCGGAGATCGCAAATGAAATATTCGGAGAAGAAAAATTATTCTTGTTAATTTATAATTGAAGTCAAAGTCCGACAATTCATGGTTTCGAATAAGGAAAACGCCTCCCGATGGTTAAACATGAAATTAAACGAAGCGAAAGGAAGATATATCGCCGCTTCGCTGTTAACTGTTTTAAGTGCAGGATGTTTTGTTGTTTTCAGTTGGCTATTATCGGGATTCGCAGTTTTTTGGCTCAATGACGGATTGATTTTACCTGCGACACTTCTGTACGCAATGTTATTTCTTACAAGCCGATACATTTTTGCTCATTATGCTTCACGGCTTAATTACAGTGCCGGAAATATCGTTGTTTCCAAAATAAAAAAACAGCTTTATCCGATATTACTCAATAAAAATCAGTCGGATTCCGTATCAAGCACTTTACTTGTTACAAGAATAAGTGATGATTTGAAACCTTATTTTTCCTTTTTTATTCCCTATTTTATTGCATCGATTTTGACTTCTCTCTTGTTATTGGCGGTTAGCTTTTGCATGGAGAAATGGGTGGGAGTCATGCTGTTGATTTCATTAGGAGTTATTCCCATGCAGATGATGGTTATCGGTATGGGTACTGAAGCACTTCATAAAAAGCACATCAATCTTTTCTTGAAATATTCGACCGTTTTCTATAATCGTCTTCAAACGATTGCTGAAATTGTCAATTTAGATAACTTTCAATCGCAATATCGTTTTTTGTCTGAAAAAAGCAAACTGTTGAATAACGCCACTACCAACGTGATGCGGATTGCCGTTCTGTCGTCGGCAGTCTTGGAGCTTTTCGTCACGATTTGCATTGCTGCTATTGCCATTTATTTGGGAATGAGCCTTCTTGGAATTATGCCGGGTTCAAGTTACGGAAAAGGTTACGATTTTCGTGTTGCATTGTTTTTATTGACGCTTTCGCCTTATTTCTTTTTTTATTTGAGAAAATTTGTGAGTGCCTATCATGACAGGAATAGGGCTTTGGCTTCGGCAAAATTAATGATGCCGCTATTGAATGAAAAGGCCGATAAACCTTTGCTTGACTTGAAAGAAAAGTTTGATACTTTCGAAATCGATTGTTTGAGTTTTGCTTATCCCGATTATCCCGTGAAAGTATTGCACGAAATTCACTTGAAATTTCCTTCAAAAGGATTGGTATTGGTAAAAGGTATTTCGGGTTCGGGAAAATCCACTTTGCTGAAAATTTGCGCGGGAAGCCTGTTTGCCCGGGACGGAATGGTTTCTGTCAACGGAAAAGACAACAAATGGTCGCGCCAATGGTTGAATATAAATTCATCCTACATGAATCAGTTTCCTTTTATTTTCGACGGAACGCTTCGATACAATGTTTTCCTTGAAAAAGAAGTAGATATGCAGCATCAATATCCGGCGTTTTTAGATAAAATTCTGTCCAAAAAAGAAGCCGGATGGGATACGGAATTGAGTCATAACGGCAAACAACTTTCAGGTGGGGAAAAACAATTAGTGACTCTTGCAAGGATGATGTTGTATCCTAAACCGATAGCTATTTTGGATGAACCCACGGCCAATCTAGACGCGGATACGGTTGGAATAATTCTTCCGCAAATCAGAAAATTGGCCGAAGACCGCTTACTGATTGTGGCTTCGCATGAAAAAATGTTTGAAGCTTTTGCCGATACGATTATCCATTTAAACCGGTGAGAATAAATGCCGTATGAATAAGTTTATTGTAAAAAATATATTACAACCCTTAGCCGGCAGATGGCTGTTCGGTCTTTTTCTGTTGTTGCTTTGGACGGTAGCATTCATTGCTCTTCCGGCCATTTCGGGATGGTTTTTGGCCGCTTGCAGTCTTGCTTTTGTTACGGCAAACGCTTTATTCTCGTATTTGGTTCCTTCTGCCGTCATTCGTTTATTGGCGTTGGTGCGTACCGCAACACGATATTTCGAACGATTGGAAAATCACAAAACCACGCTTGAAGCTCAACAACGTTTGCAATTGAAACTATTTCAATCGGTTGCCCGACTCCCTTATTTCAAAAAACAAGCCGGTAACAACTCGAAATTGCTCGAAAACAGTACATACGGCATCGACCAAATATTAAATCACATCCTTTTGTGGATATTACCGTTTACGGCACTGATACTTTCGCTCGGTATTTATTTTTTCTTTCTGAAAATAGGCTCTCAGACCATTATTTTGGAATTGTTGATTTCATCCGTTATTTTTCTGTTTATTATTCCTCAACTTGTTTTTCGGAAAAACAAAAAGCTTTACGAAGAGCTGAAATTGCACCGTGAAGAGAACAATCAATCACTTATCCAAAGTTTCAGAGGACGGATAGAAATCTCAAAATATAATTTAACGGAAAAAGCCCTCGGACAATATGAGCGGAAATTGTTGCAACTCGAACAATCGGAAAACGAACTGCAAACTAATTCGTTTCGCCTACAACTGATTGTCGGAATCGGATTTAGTTGTATGGCCGCTTTTTTGCTTTGGAATTCAAGTAATTATAGTATGGATGCTCCTACCGCAATCGGGATTTTTTTCGGTATCATGGCTCAAGCCGAATTATCCGAAATGCTTTTTTCAGGAAAGTCGGAAAAAAATTCGGTCGCACATCAAATAAAGGATATAGATTCCATTATCCGGCAGGGAGAACAAGCGGCTGAAACCGTTCAAGTTCCTTCCTCTTTGGAAAGTTTAAGTATGAGAGAACTAAGCGCGAAAATTCCGGAAACCGCTGTACGAACCCATAAAGTATCATTAGAGATTAAAAAAGGGGAGTGGATTGCTCTTTTCGGAGAAACAGGAACAGGAAAAACCACGCTGTTGAACAGTCTTTTTTATCCCGAATATCGTTTGACCGGTTCGCTGATATGGAATCGCTGTTTGGAATTACCACATTTACCTGTTCCGGAATGTATTTATGTTACGCAAAAAGCCTACCTGCTGACAGGAACATTGCGTGAAAATTTCGAAGGTTATTCGGACGAAGCAATTGAAAAAGTCTTGGAAACAGTCGATTTGGCAAGTTGGCGTTTGTCGCTGCCCGACGGTTTGTCGAGCCGGTTAGGAGAAAACGGAGAAATATTGAGCGGCGGACAGCGGAAAAAGCTGTTACTGGCACAGGCATTACTCAAAAATCCACAATTATTGGTTGTAGATGAGCCTACTGCAGCTATCAGTTCCGAGAATGCAATCGCTATTTTCCAAAATATAAAACGCCGGTATCCCGACACGGCCATTCTGATGGCTACTCATTTGAAAGAGTTTGAATCCGTGGTGGATAAAGTAATTCTACTCGTTTGAATGTCGGATTTTGCATGAATTTCATTATATGCTTATATTTTATGTCAAAAAATAGATGAAATTGATACATGAAACGCATAAAATGTCCGATTATGGCAATGTCGGTCAAATATTCCCTAAATTTTTTTATTTTTCTTATTTATGAAACGTTAAATTCATTACTTTTGTAAAAAGAGCGAATTTCGGGAAGCTATATAAATTTTATCATGATAAGTTATATAGGTATTTTCCGAAAATGAAGTTTTTTAATTAGTCGGTTTTTTTGTGTATTCGCAGATGAATCGTTTTAGCTGTTAATCGAATTAACTTATCAACTCATATAAAAATAAAGCAATGGAACCACATGATTTACTTGATATGTTTATTGATACTCTTTCTCAAAAAATAGATAAAAAGAGTGATTTGGTAAACTTCATTGTTGATTCTTTAAATATAGAGAAAGAATCTGTTTATCGTCGTCTTAATAAAAAAGTTTCTTTTTCCATTTCGGAAATGGGCATATTGGCTTCCAAGCTCGGAATATCAATCGATGGAATGTTGAAGTATCAAAAGAAATATACCTCTCCTCGAGCTTATACGCTGAGTTTGCCCAAGAGTATCCACTCGATTGATACACTGATTAATTGGATTGAGGATGATGTGAAAATACTTCACGATATTTCGAAAGAACCTGTCGAGTTCGAAACTACATTCCACGACCTTCCTTTGGAGTTTGTGATTCCGTATAACAATCTGCTTAAATTTTCTTACTTCAAATGGGCTTATTATTACCTGAAATCAAATGATTACAGGGATTTCTCGTCGTGGCAAATGCCGCCGAAATTAATTTCGGCGGGCAATATGATTATCGATGAATATACGAAGTGGAACAGTATTACGTA
>JAIRRK010000079.1 GCA_031256015.1 Dysgonamonadaceae bacterium | reverse complement strand
GGCATTCTCTCTCAAATGCCCTGCAAAGGTAATGCTTCGGTTTTAATTGTACAAGAAAAATATCAGTTTTTTAATTAATCATTTGAATGTCGTTGATTATAAGATGATTATGGTGTATCTTGAAAATCTAAAGAAAGAATGGGTCTCTAATATTGTACATTCAATCTAGAATAATACAAATTAATTTTTCTGATTTAGAAGAAATAATTATCTTTGCTTCCATGAAATTATTTCGTCTTAAATTACTGATTATTTTAGTTATAATACATTTTCCCGTACAATTTTTTTGTCAGGATAAAAGTCAATCACTTTTGAAGGATACGCTTAATCTTCAGGAAGTTGTTGTCGCTCCTGAATCGACAGGAACACTTTCTTTCCGAACGACCGTTTTGCAAGCACAGAAAATCGGAAGAGCTGAATTGTCTCGTGCCGCTTGTTGTAATTTATCGGAAAGTTTTGAGACAAATCCTTCTGTTGATGTTTCTTATAGCGATGCCGTTACCGGTGCCAAACAAATAAGGCTTTTGGGCTTGGATGGAATTTATGTTCAATTACTGAGTGAGAATTTCCCGATATACAGAGGCTTGGCAAGTATCTACGGATTGGATTATGTTCCCGGTCCTTGGATGGAAAGTATATTGATTTCAAAAGGGACTTCATCGGTTAAAAACGGGTATGAGGCTATTACCGGACAAATTAATGTTGAATATAAAAAACCTCCTGTTTCGGATATTTTAACCGTGAACTTATTTGCTGCGGATAATGCTCGTTGGGAAGCGAATGGCGATGCTTCTTTTTTGTTGAACGATAAGTTGTCATCCGGGTTGTTTGTCCATTATTCTTCCGAACAAAAACAAATGGACAGTAATGACGACGGTTTTATGGATACGCCATTAAAACAACAAGTTAACTTAATGAATCGTTGGCATTATCAAACAGATCGATTTATTTCTCAATCGGGCATTCAATACCTGCATGACGAAAGAACCGGAGGGCAAATAGATAAAGCCGTTCCCGCCGATTTTTCCAAGCCTTTATATCGAACAAAATTGAATGTCAATCGTTTGGGCTTTTTTACTAAAAACGGATGGATATTAAATCCGGAAAAGAACGAAAGTATGGCATTGATTGTCACGGGAAGTATTCATGATCAAAATGCCGTTTATGGATTGAAAACGTATGATGCCGATGAAAAAACCTTGTATACGAGTTTTTTATATGAAAAAAATTTCAATCAAAAGAATAAAATCAGTACGGGGATAAGTTTGAATTATCAAAATGTAAATGAAGAATCCTTTCCTTCTTTTCCCGGTAAAACAACTGAGACAACGACCGGAGCTTATCTCGAATATACGTATAATAAGGAAGATAAATTGATTGTACTTGCCGGATTGAGAGCGGATTACAGCAGTCTTTTTGATTTATTCATCACTCCGAGATTGCATTTGAAATATAATTTTACGGAATGGCTACATCTTCGGGGAACCGTAGGTAAAGGTTACCGAACTCCGCTTGTTTTGGCAGAAAATCAATTCTATTTGGCGAGTAATCGAATTTTGCAGAATCAGTTCAAAATAGAGCAAGAAGAAGCTTGGAATTATGGAATTAATTTGGGCCTTTATATTCCCGTAAACAACAATGAATTAATTGTTAACGGAGAGTGGTATTACACCGATTTTCAAAAACAGTTGATTGTTGATCAGGATGAAAACCCCAACCGACTTTCTTTTTATAATTTGAATGGAAAATCTTATTCCTCCGTTTTTCAGGTCGAAGCGTCTTATCCTTTCTTCAGAGGTTTTAACTTGACCGCTGCGTTTCGTTGGATGGATGTTCGCGCCACTTACGGAGAAGTATTGCGAAAAAAACCTTTGACAAGTAATCATAAAGCACTTGTTACGGCTTCTTATCAAACACCGTTAAAGAAATGGCAATTCGATTTAACTTCTCAGTTCAACGGAGGAGGGCGAATGCCTGATCCGGATGAGATAAATCCCTTGTGGGAAGCGCATTTTTCGGCTTACACCATACTGAATGCTCAAATTACAAAGAACTTCCGGGATTGGTCGATATATATCGGTGCCGAAAATATCTTTGATTATACGCAAGAAAGCCGAGTTATAGGATATGATGATCCTTATGGGCCGAATTACGATGCAACCATGATTTGGGGACCGGTTCACGGACGAAAATTTTATGTGGGTTTAAAATATAATATACAACGATTATGAAAACAAAAACAGTATTCATGCTAATTATCTGTTCTGTGATGATGATTTCAAATATACAAGTGATTTCAGCGCAGAATGATACAAAAGAAAAAAAAGACAATAAAGAAATTGTCGAGTTTTATGTTGCAGGAATGCACTGCAAAAATTGTCAAAAGAAAATAGAGAAAAATATTGCTTTTGAAAAAGGAGTAATTGATTTGAACGTGGATTTGGAAAATAAAATCGTGACAATTACCTTCTCAAAAGATAAAACCAATATCGAAAAATTACAAAAAGCCTTTGAAAAAATCGGTTATGCAACGGAAATAATCGATGAGGAAGAAAAAGAAAGAAAAATTAACTAAGTAACTTATTTATCCTTTCCTCAATAAATAGTAAATTTGCGAAAATAAAAAATTAATATCATGTCTGAAAATTTTGGATATATTTCCCAAGTAATCGGTCCGGTTATTGACGTAGCTTATGGTCAAACCGGACGTAATCTCCCTCAAATCAATGAAGCCCTTAAAATTACCCGCCCCGATGGAAAATCTTTGATTGTTGAAGTTCATCAACATATCGGAGAAGATACCATTCGTGCGGTAGCGATGGATTCAACGGATGGAATAGCGCGAGGAATGAAAGTGATTAACTTGGGACACCCTATCTCCATGCCCGTCGGCGGCCAAGTAAAAGGACGTTTACTGAATGTTGTCGGCGATGCAATCGATGGAATGAAGGATTTGCAATACAAAACCATATCTCCGATTCACAGAGAACCTCCTAAATTTGAAGACTTATCCACTTCAACGGAAATCCTATTTACCGGAATTAAAGTAATCGATTTATTGGCTCCTTACCTTAAAGGAGGGAAAATAGGTCTATTCGGAGGTGCCGGAGTAGGGAAGACCGTATTGATTATGGAATTGATTAACAATATTGCAAAAAAACATCACGGCTATTCTGTTTTCGCCGGAGTAGGAGAGCGGACTCGGGAAGGAAACGACTTGCTTCGCGAAATGATTGAATCGGGTGTTATCCGCTACGGTAAAGAGTTTGAAGAAGGTATGAAAAAAGGAGAATGGGATTTATCCAAAATCGATTACGAAGAATTAGCCAAATCTCAGGCGACTTTGGTTTTCGGACAAATGAATGAACCTCCCGGAGCTCGTACCGATGTGGCTTTATCGGGTTTAACCATTGCCGAATCTTTCCGTGATCAAGGAGGCGATTCGGGACAGGATATATTGTTTTTTATCGATAATATTTTCCGTTTTACCCAAGCCGGGTCGGAAGTTTCCGCGCTTTTGGGGCGTATGTCCTCTGCTGTGGGCTATCAACCTACTTTGGCTTCGGAAATGGGAAAAATGCAGGAACGGATTACTTCGACTAAACACGGTTCAATCACATCCATTCAGGCTGTATACGTTCCCGCCGACGACTTAACCGATCCCGCTCCCGCAACAACGTTTGCCTTTCTGGATGCTACTACGGTATTGGATCGGAAAATATCGGAATTGGGTATTTATCCGGCGGTGGACCCTTTAGCTTCGACTTCAAGAGTATTAACTGCCCATATTTTGGGTTCGGAACACTATAATACCGCTCAGCGGGTGAAACAATTGCTTCAACGTTACAAAGAATTGCAGGATATTATCGCTATTCTGGGAATGGAAGAATTATCGGACGAAGACAAATTGGTTGTCAACAGAGCCCGCCGGGTTCAACGTTTCTTATCTCAGCCGTTTTTCATGGCGGAAGCTTTTTCGGGTGTTCCCGGCGTTATGGTTTCCATTGAGGATACAATCAAAGGATTCAATATGATTATGGACGGAGAAGTGGACGACCTGCCGGAACAAGCATTTTTGAATGTCGGTACCATTGAAGATGCGATGGAAAAAGGAAAAATGTTAACCGAATCGCATAAATAACCGTATGAAATTAGATATTATATCTCCGGAAAAAACAATCTATTCGGGTTCCGCCGAATCTGTTACATTGCCGGGAATAAAAGGCTCTTTCACCATTCTCGATCACCATGCGCCGATTATTTCCTCCTTAACCCAAGGAACAATTATATACAAACACAAAGGAGAAGATGTTTCTTTGAAAATACAGGGAGGTTTTATCGAAATGAACAACAACAACATAACCGTCTGTATAGAATGAAAGAAGTGAAAGTAAATTATCTCGCATGTTTGACATTGCTTGCATGTCTTCTATCTGCGGTTATTATTCTCTTCAGAGAAACACTTCTGTTAAATCAATCGGTTTTGTTGATAAGCTTATGCTCTGTCAATGCGCTCCTCTTCGTGTACGGAATAATATCCGTGAAGGTAATAGAAACCAAGAGGAAAACGGTATCGGCCAAACAATTAGTGAATATTTATTTGGCGGTTAAAACAGGGCGAATATTATTGTCGTTGATTGCGGTTGCCGTTTACGCTTTGGCTTTTCGGGTTGAACTGAAACAGTTTATCCTGTTTTTTGTAGTTATCTATTTTATATATTTATTGTTCGATACTTGGTATCTGACAAGACAAGAAAGAAAATTGAAAAATGAACTTTAAACTATTATTGCTTTCTTTGCTTTTAAGCATCCCTGCTTTTGTCTATTCCGCCAACCACGAAGAAGAGGCCGATTTAGATGTTCGCACGTTGATTTTAGATCACTTGGCCGATTCGTACGAATGGCATATAACAACAATAAAAGACAAACATATTTCCATCCCTCTTCCCATAATCGTAAAAGGGAAAGAAAGCGGATGGCACGTTTTCTCATCATCCGAATTTCATCACGGACACAACGCACATCAGGGTTTTTACATAGCTTCACAAGGGAAAAATAAAGGGAAAATAGTAGAAACAATCAACGGAGAAGAAGTGCGTCCGTGGGATTTTTCGATAACAAAAAACGCGGCTTCGTTATTAATGAGCAGCATTTTGCTGATTATCCTTATCCTGTATTGTGCCGGATTTTACAAAAAAAGAAAAGATAACCCCGAACAATGTTCACCCAAAGGACTTATTGCCTTCATGGAATTAACAATCATGTCGGTTGTCGACGGTATAATCAAACCCTGTATAGGTAAAAATTACAAACCTTATACGCCCTATTTACTCACGGTATTCTTCTTTATTATCTTAAATAATTTACTCGGACTGATTCCGGTCTTTCCCGGAGGAGCCAATGTGACGGGAAACATTGCGATTACTTTTGTATTGGCTTGCTTCACGTTTATTATCGTTAATGTTTTCGGAACAAAAGAATATTGGCGTGAAATCTTTTGGCCCGACGTTCCTGTCTGGATGAAAGCTTTCCCTCTGATGCCGGCCATCGAATTGGTGGGCGTTTTCACGAAACCGTTTGCGTTAATGATTCGTTTGTTTGCAAATATATTAGCCGGTCACGCGATGGTTTTGGGTCTGGTTTGTGTGATATTTCTGACGGTCAGATTGGGAGCCGCCATGAATGTGGGAATGACGGTGCTTTCGGTTATAATGACAATCTTCATCGATTGTGTCGAATTGTTGGTAGCCTATATCCAAGCCTATGTTTTCACGATGTTATCGGCCGTTTTTATCGCTTTGTCGCAAGTAGAGCCGCATCACGCGAAACATTGATTGTATGATAAGGACCGATTTCCTGATACGGCAGATAACGGAACTGATTCAAGCTTTATCGGCTTTGGTTTTGAAACGTAAGACTTCCGCTGAGGAAACGATTAATCCCTCCCTAATCGATTCGGGTATCAATCTTTTAAGAATCAAAAAAGAACGCTTCTTTTCCCTCTCGGCAGCCGGATTAATAGATGTTTTCTCGAAACAATCGTTCGGCTCGGATAAAATAGAATTGGCGGCCTATCTTTTACTATTGGACGAACGAAACAGTAAAATCAGTCATAAACATACCGCAAGGGA
>JAIRRK010000041.1 GCA_031256015.1 Dysgonamonadaceae bacterium | reverse complement strand
ACTCTCCCCCGAGCCGGGCTTTATTCTTCTTCTTTGCCTTGATGCGAAAAGAATTAAAAATTAAAAGAGAATAATTAAGAATTGTCCTGCGCTCCGCGCAGGAGCGGCAAACGGTTTTTAACGCCGCCTGCGGTATGTAAACTGCCGTAACCGAAACATTGGATATTGTCAAGGTCCGTTGTAGAGACGAGGCGCGCCTCGTCTCTACCTGCAAACGCGAAGTTTAAAACGGCCCAGGCTTTGCAGGCGGGGCGCCGAAAAGCCAAGCCTTGATTTTTCTTGCTTCTTCTTTGTATCAAGACAAAGAAGAAGAACTCTCATTCAACAATCTTTTGAGGATAGTTACGGAAGAAACTTTTGAATTTCAACTGAATGACTCCGAAAAAGGCTTCATTGAAAATTCCGCCACTCATTTTGGAAACCCCTTCTACTCTGTTAATGAAGATAATCGGGATTTCTTTCAAAACAAAACCGCACTTGTAAGCCGTGTATTTCATTTCGATTTGAAAAGCGTAGCCTTTGAATTTAATCGCATCCAAATCAATTGTTTCCAAAACTTGGCGGCGATAACATTTAAATCCGGCGGTGGTATCTTTTATTTTAAGGCCTGTGATTAACTGTACATATTTGGATGCAAAATAAGAAAGTAAGACTCGCGATATAGGCCAATTAACAACATTTACCCCGCTTACGTAGCGAGAACCGATGGCAACATCCGCTTTCCCCGCAGTACAAGCTTCATATAAACGCGGCAAATCGTCCGGATTATGAGAGAAATCGGCATCCATCTCAAAAATATAATCGTACGCTCCTTTCAAAGCCCATTTGAATCCGGCGATATAAGCAGTTCCCAATCCGAGTTTTCCTGCACGTTCCATAATAAATAAGCAATCGGGAAATTCAGATTGCAATCCTTTCACGATACCGGCCGTTCCGTCCGGAGAATTATCATCAATGATAAGAATATGAAAACCGTCGTCCAAAGAAAAAACCTTTCGGATTATTTTTTCAACATTTTCTTTCTCGTTGTACGTCGGAATAATAACAATACTCTTACCGGCTGTTTTCACTTGCATTCTTCTTTTATCGATTTTTAGAAGCCAAAGATACAATTATTTGTTTATTATCACTATTTTTGCACAAATTTTATGGCATTGAAAGATAATTTGACTTTACATGGCGTGTATGCCAATCATCCGGCAATAAAAGCCATCTTGTCATCTCTCGAAAAAACAAGAAACAACATTTACCTGAAAGGTTTGGCCGGTTCGGTCGCAAGTCTTGCCTGTTCTTCCGTTTTTTCCCAATTAAAAGAAACATCCATTCTCTGTGTTTTGAACGACTTGGAAGACGCCGGGTATTTTTATCACGATTGTTGTCAGATATTGAACGACAAAGAGGTATTGTTTTTTCCGTCGCAATTCAAACGAAATATCCGTTACGGACAAGTTGATCCCGCCTGCGAAATTTTACGGATGGATGTTTTAAGCAAACTGAATAATGATGCAAGTCGTCCGTACATTATCATCACCTATCCCGAAGCTTTGGCCGAAAAAGTGGTATCGGGAAACGCTTTGCAAGACAATACGCTGAAGATAAGCAAGAATGAAAAAATCGACAGCATTTTCGTCGAAGACCTGCTGGATTCGTACGGATTTGAAAGAGTCGACTATGTTTATGAACCGGGAGAATATGCCGTCAGAGGCTCGATTATTGATATTTTTTCCTTTTCGAGTGAACTTCCTTTCCGGATTGATTTCTTCGGAAACGAAGTGGAAAGTATTCGCAGTTTTGATATTGAATCGCAATTATCCAAAGAAAAATTGGAACAAATAGCCATCGTCTCGGGAAAATCGGGAGACGGAGATACTACTTTGTTCTCGTATCTGCCGCATAATACCAAACTGGTATTTCGGAAGGAAGAGTGGATCTACGAGAAAATCGACTCCTTATGGAATGAAGAACCTGTTTTGACAAACGAAGAAACGTTTGCTTCCTTGGAACAAATACGCTTATTGCTGACTCCGAAAGACATTATCGTCGGTTTAACCGATAATTATTCGAAAATTCACTTGGGAGTCCCTCCCTTGAATACCGAGATAACATACTCCGTCATCGATTTTCCGAACGAGCCTCAAATTTCTTATCATAAGAACTTCGAATTGGTGGCATCTTCTTTCAAAGAAAAAATAAACAAGGGATATAAAATATTTATTTTAAGCAATAACGAAAAACAGATTAAACGAATCCAATCGATTTTTGAAGACAGAGAAGACCGGATTACTTTCACTCCCATTCTCCGAACTCTTCACGAAGGGTTTATTGATGAGTCGATTCGTGTTTGTGTTTTTACGGATCACCAATTATTCGATCGTTTTCATAAGTATAACTTGAAATCGGACAGTGCCCGTTCGGGAAAACTGGCGTTATCGCTGAAAGAGATTCAACAGTTTCAATTAGGCGATTATCTGGTGCATATAGACCATGGCGTGGGACGTTTTGGGGGATTGGTACGAACGGAAATCAACAGCAAAATGCAGGAAGTAATTAAAATGACTTTCCTGAACGACGACATTATTTTTGTCAGCATTCATAATCTTCATAAAATTTCCAAATACAAAGGGAAAGACAACGAACCTCCGCGACTGAGTAAATTGGGCTCGGGTGCTTGGGAAAACTTGAAAAACAAAACAAAAAACAAAGTAAAGGATATTGCGAAAGATTTGATTGTGCTTTACGCGAAAAGAAAAGACGAAAAAGGATTTGCCTATTCTCCCGATTCGTATCTGCAAAAGGAATTGGAAGCCTCGTTCCTATACGAAGATACTCCCGATCAACTGAAGGCAACCAACGATATCAAACAAGACATGGAAAGTATTCGGCCGATGGATCGTTTGGTTTGCGGAGATGTCGGATTCGGGAAAACGGAAGTCGCCATTCGGGCGGCGTTCAAAGCAGTTACCGACGGAAAACAAGTTGCCGTACTGGTGCCTACAACTCTTTTGGCGTATCAACATTATCATACTTTTTCGGAAAGATTATCCTTGTTTCCCGTAACCGTAGATTATATTTCCCGCGCAAGAACGGCAAAACAAATCAAAGAGATTACCCAAAAACTGAAAGAAAAAAAAATAGATATTTTGGTCGGCACTCATCGATTAATCGGGAAAGATGTGCAATTCGGTGATTTGGGACTTTTGATAATCGATGAGGAACAAAAATTCGGTGTGAGTGTAAAAGAAAAGCTCAAACAATTGAAAGTGAATGTCGATACATTGACACTTACGGCAACACCGATTCCGCGTACTTTGCAATTCAGTTTGATGGGAGCCCGCGACTTGTCGAATATATCCACTCCTCCTCCCAATCGTTATCCGATTCAGACGGAAATTCATCGTTTCAGCGCGGACATTATTCGTGAAGCCATTAACTTTGAAATGAGTCGGAACGGACAAGTATTTTTCATCAATAATCGGATTGCCAAATTAAAAGAATTGGAAGGTCTGATAAAAAAAGAGATTCCGGATGCTCGTGTCGCTATCGGACACGGACAAATGGATTCTTCTAATTTAGAAAAAACCATTACCGATTTTGTTAATCACGAATACGATGTGTTAATAGCCACCTCGATTATTGAAAACGGGATAGATATTCCAAATGCAAATACAATCATTGTGGACAATGCACAAATTTTCGGATTAAGCGATTTGCATCAATTGAGAGGAAGAGTCGGACGAGGAAATAAAAAAGCTTTTTGTTATTTGCTGTCTCCGCCTCTATCCGGACTTACTTCCGAAGCTCGCCGACGATTACAGGCAATTGAAAATTTTTCTGAATTGGGAAGCGGAATCCATATTGCGATGCAAGATTTGGATATTCGCGGAGCCGGAAATATGTTAGGCGCGGAACAAAGCGGATTTATTGCCGATTTGGGATACGAAACATACCAAAAAATACTAGCGGAAGCTATACAGGAGCTTAAAAACGAAGAATTTCCCGATTTATATAAGGATGAAAACCGGATTGATAACGGAGAAAATTATGTTTCCGAAACAAATATCGAAAGCGATATGGAATTATTTTTCCCGACAACTTATATCCCGAATGATTCGGAACGGATTCTTTTATACCGCGAACTCGACTCAATGGCGGAAGAAAAAGACATCGAACAATTCCGAATCCGACTCGAAGACCGGTTCGGGAAAATTCCGAAACAAGGAGAAGAATTGATTCGAATTGTTCGACTTCGCCGACTAGCCAAAAAATCGGGAATCGATAAAATCGCATTGAAAAATAGCCGAATGTCTCTGTACTTGATTAACAATCCGGATTCGTTTTATTATCAAAGTAACGCTTTTGATAAACTGCTTCAATTCGTGAAAGTCAATTACAACCGATGTCAACTGAAAGAAACAGCGAATCGTCGCTCTTTGGTTGTTCACAACGTTGACAGTGTAGAGGAAGCGATTAATCTATTGGAGAAAATACAATGACCTACAACGAAACAATCGAATATTTATACAATACGGCTCCGATGTTTCACCGAACGGGAAGCAGTGCTTATAAAGAAGGAATGGAAAATTCGTTCGCCATCGATAGGCAATTGGGGCATCCGCACACCAAATACAAAACAATTCATATCGGCGGAACAAACGGAAAAGGTTCTACCTCTCATCTGTTGGCGTCGATTTTACAGGAAGCCGGATACAAAACAGGATTGTACACGTCTCCTCATTTGCTGGATTTTCGCGAACGAATCAGAGTAAACGGAAATGTGATAGAAAAAGATTTCGTGATTGCTTTTGTCGAAAAACATAAAACTTTTTTTGAATCCGTTCAGCCTTCTTTTTTTGAACTGACAACCGGAATGGCTTTCGCCTATTTTGCAGAACAAAAAGTGGATATCGCCGTTATAGAAGTCGGACTGGGAGGAAGATTGGATTGCACCAATATGATCTCTCCCGTATTAAGCATCATAACAAATATCAGTCTTGATCATACCAATTTACTCGGAAGCACGGAAGAAGCCATTGCAAAAGAAAAAGCGGGAATCATTAAACCGAATGTTCCGGTGATTATCGGAGAAGCCGAAGGGAAAATCCGACAAATCTTTATGGAAACTTCCGATTCCTTAAATAATAAGAATATCGTTTTTGCTCAAGATAAAAACCCGATACAATCTTCTCAATTACTTCCTTCCGGGTATTGGGAATTTGAAACTCTCGAATATCCCGAATTGATTGATGAATTAGGAGGCTATGCCCAAGAAAAAAACGCGGCAACGGTCTTATCGGCCGTTTCGATACTGAAAAAACAAAGTTTGTTGAATATACCTCCCAAAGCGGTTTATAAAGGTTTTCGCTTCGTAGTGGAGAATACCGGGTTAGCGGGACGGTGGCAAACGATTCAGTACAATCCGAAAATTGTGCTGGATACAGGTCATAACGAAGCCGGAATAAAATACATCGTTCAACAATTGGAACAGGAATCATACGATAAGCTGCACATTGTTTTCGGAATGGTTAACGACAAAGATTTTTCAGCCGTTTTGAGACTCTTGCCTAAAAATGCGCATTATTATTTTACTCAACCGGCCATTCCGAGAGCTTTGCCTTCCGACGAATTGGCACAAAAGGCAGAAAAATACAACTTAAAGGGAAACCTATTTCCGAATGTAGCCGCTGCTTTTTCGGCCGCGAAAGAGAATAGTTCCAAAAAAGACTTTATCTTTGTCGGCGGAAGTACTTTTGTCGTAGCTGATGCACTTTCGTTTATTCAAAAAAATCAACTTAAAACTTAAATAAAAATATTATGATTGAAACATTGAGAAAAACTTTGAGAGATTCAAAAGCAGCACGCTGGACCGTGCTTATTGTTGTGGCCTTTACCATGTTTTGCGGTTACTTCATCACCGATGTAATGGCTCCTTTGATGGATTTATTAAAAGACGAATTAGGATGGACCGCCACCGAATACGGTATTTTCAATATGGCTTACGGATGGCTGAATGTGTTCCTTTTCATGCTGATTATCGGAGGTATGATACTCGATAAATTGGGTGCTCGAAGAACGGGTATCGGAGCTTGTTTACTGATGATTATCGGATGTGGATTAAAATATTACGCGGTATCGCAAGTTTTTGTCGGAGAAATTTTCGGATTGAGAACGCAGGTTTTTTATGCCTGTATCGGGTTTGCCGTTTTCGCATTGGGAATCGAAATGGCCGGAATCACGGTTACGAAAGTTATCGCGCGATGGTTTAAAGGATACGAAATGGCTTTGGCTATGGGAATACAAGTTGCGATAGCTCGTTTAGGAACGGCTTTGGCTATGTCAACCACCATACCATTGGCCAAACATTTCGGTGAATTATCGGCACCGATTTTATTGGGTTTAGGTGCTTTGTGCATCGGATTGATTGCTTTCTTGGTCTTTTGCGTGATGGATCGCAGATTAGACGCCTCGGAAGTCCGTATCAAAGAAGAAAAAGAAGAACCATTCAAAATAAAAGACATTCTTTCCGTCATCAATAACAAAGGATTCTGGTTAATCGCTTTGCTTTGTGTATTATTCTATTCCGCCGTATTTCCGTTTTTGAAATACGCAACATCACTGATGATTAATAAATACGGAGTAGCTCCGGAATTAGCCGGAAACATTCCGGCCATCCTTCCGTTCGGAACTATTTTATTGACTCCGCTTTTCGGAGGGATTTACGACAAAATCGGAAAAGGCTCAACCATTATGGTTATCGGTGCCGGAATGTTGGTCGTAATTCATGCCTTGTTTGCCGCTCCTATCTTAAACGTGTGGTGGTTTGCCGCTTTTCTGATGATTCTGTTGGGAGTTGCATTTTCTCTGGTTCCCTCGGCTATGTGGCCGTCGGTACCTAAAATCATTCCTCAAAACAAATTGGGAACGGCTTATTCTTTGATTTTTTGGGTACAAAATATCGGATTAAGCTTGGTGCCGCTTTTAATCGGTACGGTACTCGACAAATATTGCATCGTGATTGAAAACGGAGCGGAAAAATATAACTACACGCTTCCTATGATTATTTTTACCTGCTTTGGTCTCTTGGCGGTTTGGGTGGCTTTACTGCTGAAATCCGAAGACAGGAAAAAAGGATACGGCTTGGAAAAACCGAACTTAAAATAACGATTTTATTCCATAGAGATAATTCATCGATGATGTGATGTTGTCGTTGCAAGTAACGAATGTGGACTTGCGGGATTGTTTTCATTGATTGCGGTTCAAAGATGAACAAATCAGATAAAGAAAATAATGATAAAAGTAATTCCGAAAAAAGATACACAACTACTTTTGCAACAAATCACATTCGAAAATTTACATTGAAATATATATGAAAACACTTTTATCTCTTGGTCTATGTTTTCTGTTCTGTTCGGTTCTTTTTTGTCGCGCAAATACCGAACCCGCCGAGTTGGTCCCCGCCGAAATAATCAAGAATATGAGAAAAGTCGCTGATTGGCAAATGAGTAATTTCACTTACAATGCCTCCGGATCTCATGACTACGGAATAGCGGCATGGACTCACTCGACATTGTATATCGGAATGCTCGAATGGGCCAAAATAGCTCCCAATAGTAATCGATGCTACGATTGGCTGTACGACAAAGGAAGAAAAGGAAATTGGACCGTGGCCTCCAATTTTGAAAATAATTCCACTTACCAATTTTATCACGCCGACGAGTTATGTGTCGGGCAATTTCATATCGGCATGTATAAGAAATACCGGGAAGAAAACATGATTGCTTCAATCAAGGAACGTGTCGACCGGATTATTGCAAATCCTCCGACCAATCAATCCATGACTTCCGGAAACAAAAAATTATGGACATGGTGCGATGCTTTATTCATGGCTCCTCCGGTATATGCCGAATTATCGCAATTACTCGATGATAACGTTTACCGGGTTTATATGGATACTCAATACAAAAGAACCTACAATCGTTTATTTGACCCGGAAGAAAAACTGTTTTTCAGAGACGACAGCTATTTCAATAAAAAAGAAGCTAACGGAGAAAAAGTATTCTGGGGAAGAGGAAACGGTTGGGCTATTGCCGGAACAGCCAATATATTGAAAGCATTACCGAAAGATTCCGAATACAAAGAATACTATGAGGATGTATTCCGTCAATTGGCATTAAGATTAATCGAGCTTCAAAACAATGACGGTTCTTGGCATGCGAGTCTTCTGGACCCGGACAGTTATCCCGCTCCGGAAACCAGTGCCTCCGCCCTGATAACTTATGCCCTTGCTTACGGATTAAATAATAATCTGCTGACGGAAGAAGAAGCCTATAAACCGGTGGCCAAAGCTTGGAATAAACTGTGCGACGCCATACATGCCAACGGTAAATTGGGATATGTTCAACCGGTGGGACAAGACCCGAAAACCGTGACCAAAGACATGACCGCTACTTTCGGCGTCGGTGCTTTTCTTTTGGCCGGCACGGAAATATACCACTATTTGGACTCAAAAACAGGAATCGATTTAATCGAGAAAGAGATATCTTCGTTGGAAGAATTTCTTTCTCCCGAAACGAAAATCCGCATTTACACCGTTCAAGGTCAAAAAGTGAATGAGGAACTTTTAAGCAATCGGAATTTTATAACGGTTCTAAAAGAAAAGAACCTGCCGCGAGGAGTATATTTAATTAATTTTCAATTGAACGAAAAATTGAAAACAATCAACTATATTCCTTCGAAGTAATTCGGATTAAAACCAACCGGCCCATAAGTAGCGGTATTTCTTCTCTTTTTTCTTCTTTAAATTGTCTAAAGCAAACGAGGCATACAACGCTTGTTGAAAATAAACATCCTCTTCCGCAAAATGGAAAGAAGCCGTAAATTTAACATCAATCGCTTCTCTTTTAATAAATTGAATGTAGATATCCGTCCGGTTATACTGTTTCAGACGATAAAACGAATCTCCCCAATAAAGTTTATTTCCGTATTCGTTGAAATACGTTTGTTGCTTCTCCCCGAGATAAAACGTGTTGAACAAACCCAAACCGCGATATTCGACCTTTGCCTCCGAAACAAACCCCTGAGGTTTATTCCATATACCGATTCCCCGATTACGGTCCAAAGCAATCGACCAACCCGCATCGATTTCCAATTTTTCGAGACCGGTTATCGAAGAAAAATCCAATCCGGCTGAAGTTAACAACAATCCGTTATCATGAACAAATTCGTCGGGAAGAGCATTTTCTTTTCTCGCATAATGAAACATATATCCCGAATGACGGGCATAAAATATCCGATGATTGTATCGACCCGACCAACCCATGAAAAAAGCTTCGTTCTTTTCCTCCGATTGTTTTCCCGTCCAATCCAACCAAATATTGGCGTAATTATTTTTTTTCTTTATTTCCCAAAAAAAGCCGTTGACAGTCGGACGATAATTATTGATGGAGTCCGAAAAAAACATCCGGGGATATGTATTCAAAATGATTTTACGGGGAATAGCTCCCATATAAAAGCGAAAAGGGTTTTTCGAATACTCGTAATAAACAATCGGGTTATAATAATCGACAGCCTTATCGCTGCCGAACTCGTGAAGCAAATCCACTCCCGCAAAAATCCGATGATTTTGTTGCCAACTTAATCCGATTTCCGGAGCCAAATGAACGCCGGCCATTGTTTGTGCAGTCTGCACTTCGGAGTCCGTAAATTCCGTATTATCGAAAAAGGAATGAACATTGGCTTTCCATAATACTTTTTGAGGAAATGCGAACGAGAAAAATCCAAGCGTAAAAAAGAGAGAAAAAAGGTATTTTTTCATTGTAACATCAATCTTTACATTCATACTTTGTGTATTTTTTTGTTAAAGATAATAAATAATTATCTTGATGCAATTTTGTTGATGTTTTTTTTATAATTTGCCTCCTCCCGGGCGCAACTTTATTCGCATTGCCGCTCCTGCGCGGAGCGCAGGTTTACTCTTCTTCTTTGCCTTGATACGAAAAGAATTAAAAAGTAAAAGTGAATAATTAAATATCATAGCCTACGGAAAGTCCGGCCCTGTTTTTACTCTTTCAGGTAATGAAAGAGTGTGGGCAGGTCGTTTACAAACGACATCGAGTGCCTGCAACCTGCGGGGTTGAACACTCGTAACCTGTAACCTGTACCGGCAGCAGGCAGATAAAAAAAAGGCGACCACTCGTGCATTGTGGCCGCCCCGTTGTTTATCATTCACTGTTGCTTATCCGATTACGGAATGACAACACTTTGGATATTGCTCCACGGGCCTTTTTCGCCGCGGGTGTTTTCCCAGCGGAGGGCGAAATAAAGGGTTTTTCCGCACCGGTCGTTCTCAAAACGGAGAACGGCAGGCGAGTTGGTGCA
>JAIRRK010000224.1 GCA_031256015.1 Dysgonamonadaceae bacterium | reverse complement strand
CTTATTTATTACATGTTTTTTATTATCCGTTTGATATCCGGTTGCAAAGCTAAAAACTTTTTTTGATATTTTACTGAAAAAAGAAGAAAAAATTCAATTTCCTTCTTTTTTTTCTTCTTTGCGGGCTTGAGGGTAGAGACGGAGCGCGCTCCGTCTCTACAAGGGAGTGCCAGTTCCTGCGCGGAGCGCAGGACAATTCTTAATTATTCACTTTTAATTTTCAATTCTTTGTATCAAGACAAAAATGAAGAAAAAAGATAAAGATGAAAAATAAATCGTTTTTTCAGGTTTGTTTTTTGTTTTTTTTACTACTTTTGCGCCGATATCTTTAGGGGTGCCTATCAGGCTGAGATCATACCCTTTGAACCTGAACAGATTAATTTCTGCGTAGGGACAAAGATAGCCATTCGGCGAAATAATTCCTTTACGGAATTTTTCTATCTCATTTTCCCCTTTTTTGTTGAATTACAATTAATTTTTACAATGAAAAAGTTTTTTTTGTTCGTTAGTTGCGTTGTTTCATCAACGCTTAGTTTTGCCGACGATTTTGAAATCGACAGCATTAAAACAGTCAACCTCCAAGAAGTGGAGGTTATTGCCGGCCGGGCAACAGCTAAAACGCCGGTTACTTACGTCAACATGAATAAGGAGCAAATCGACGAGTTTAATTCGGGAATAGATATTCCCTTTCTCTTGACATTGACTCCTTCTGTAATTGCCACTTCCGATGCGGGAGCCGGTGTCGGATATACCGGGTTTCGAGTTCGGGGAACGGATGCCAATCGTATCAATATTACGTCCAACGGTATTCCGATGAATGATGCGGAATCGCATGGCGTGTTTTGGGTTAATATTCCCGATTTTGCCTCTTCTTTGCAGGATTTACAAGTTCAAAGAGGAGTGGGAACTTCAACTACCGGAACCGGAACTTTCGGAGCCGGTGTCAACATGAAAACGGAGAATGTTTCTTTGGAACCCTTCGGAGAAATCAATGGCGGATACGGCTCTTTTAACACGGGGAAAGCCACCTTTAAATTGGGAACGGGAAAAATAAACAATCATTGGGCTTTGGATGCTCGACTGTCATCAATTACTTCAGCCGGATTTATCGACAGGGCAAACGTCGATTTGAAATCTTATTTCGCTCAAGGAGCTTATTTTAATGAGAATGCATGGGTGAAGTTTATCGCTTTCGGAGGAAAAGAAAAAACGTACCATGCGTGGGACGGTGTTCCGGATAATATTCTCTTTCCGACCGATGGAAGCAAACCGAATCGGACATACAATCCTTCCGGATATATGGGAGATGATGAAAACGGGAATCCGCTTTATTACGATAATCAAACGGATAATTATAATCAGACTCATTATCAATTAAGTCTTCTTCGGATTTTGAATCCCGATTTGAATTTCAATGTATCGTTGCATTATACTCGAGGTTTGGGTTATTATGAGGAATACAAATCCAATCGTACGTTACGCGAGTATGGCCTGAAAAATGTTGAAATAGGCAACAGCACGATTGAAAAAAGCGATTTGGTTCGGCAAAAACACTTGGATAATCATTTTGGAGGAATGGTATTTTCATTGGATTACAGCAAAGAAAAATGGAATCTTTCTTTGGGAGGAGGAGGCAATTATTACGACGGCAGACATTTCGGATATGTTACTTGGGTAAAAAACTATGCGAATGATTCGAACTTTTTCCCCGGAGACGAATTTTATCGAAGTAAAGGAGAAAAAACGGATATGAATATGTATTTGAAAGGAAATTATCAATTATCCGCTCGATTGAATTTTTACGGCGATGTTCAGTTTCGTCATATAGACTACAGAATCAAAGGAAAGAATGATAAGTGGGACGAAAGCAACAACGACATGCAAGCCTTGGATTACGATGAAAAGTTCAATTTTTGTAATCCGAAAGCGGGATTATATTATCAAATAAATGAAGAAAACAATGTTTATGCTTCTTTTGCAATAGCCCAACGAGAACCGAATCGGAACAATTATACCGATGCAGCAAAAAACGAAATTCCGAAATCCGAGCAATTGCAAGATTATGAATTAGGTTATAAGTTTCAGGACCGCTTTTTAACTTTCGGAGCAAATTTATATTACATGAAATACAAAGACCAATTAATCCTGAACGGGAAAGTGAATGAAATCGGCGAGCCGCTTACATCAAATATTCCGGATAGTTATCGTGCCGGGATTGAATTGATTGCCGGAATGAGAGTCACTTCTTGGTTCGACTGGACAGGAAATTTGACTTTGAGTCGGAACAAAATTAAAGATTATACCGAATATGTCGACGATTGGGAAACCGGAGATAAATACGCCAATTACATAGGAACAACAAGCATATCGTATTCTCCGAGCCTCATTGCGAACAGTTTATTCTCGTTCAAACATAAGAATTGGAATGTCGGATTACAGTCGAGTTGGGTCGGAAAACAATACTTAGACAACTCCGGAAGCGATGATCGCAAACTGGACCCTTATTTCGTAAACAATCTGAAATTAGGTTATTCTTTTCGATTGAAAGGAATCAAATCAATGGATATTCATCTTTTGATAAATAACATTCTGAACGAAAAGTACGAAAGCAACGGATATGTCTGGTATTCGTGGTACGAAGGAGTTGGAGATGCCCGGCAACGAAACAATGAACTTCGCTATTTTCCTCAAGCCGGAACCCACATGATGACTCATATTGCAATACGGTTTTAGTTCCTTTGATTCATCGATTTAAAGATAGAGAAAATGAAATAAAATAAGGATTCTTACAGGAAAACAGAAGGAAGAGAACTCAGTGAGTTTTGTTGTTTTTCTTTTATTTTCTTCATTATTTTAGTAACTTTGCGGCAAAATTCAATATACCTCCATTTGATATTTATGGCTCGAGTAATTAAGATTAAAAAGGGCTTGGATATAAATCTTAAAGGTAAGCCGCGGAAAGTAACCAAAAATAATATTTCTTCTGAATATTACTCTGTCTTTCCTGACGATTATACCGGATTTGTACCCAAAGCAGCTGTTAAAGAAGGCGATAAGGTTTTGGCGGGAAGTCCGGTATTTTTTGATAAGAATCGTCCCGACATTAAAATTGTTTCTCCCGTGAGCGGAGAAATCGTTGCCGTAAATCGCGGTGAAAAAAGAAAGTTGATTAACGTTGTTGTTAAAGCCGACAGCTTGATTGAATACAAGAAGTTCGGTGAAAAAGACGTGAAAAACTTGTCTCCCGAATCCATTAAGTTAGCATTAGCCGAAGCCGGAATTTTCGCTTTTGTTAAACAACGTCCCTACGATATTATTGCCAATCCGAAAGATACCCCCAGGGATATTTTCGTTTCCGGATTTTATTCAACGCCATTGGCTTCTGATTTTGAATATATCCTGAAAGGAGAAGAAGAAAACTTTCAAACGGGTTTGGATGCGCTGGCAAAAATAAGCGGAGGAGATGTTTATTTAAGTGTTCGGCCGAATGTACAATCGTCGGCTTTGAAACATGCCAAAGGCGTGAAAATGGTAGAAGTGGACGGTCTGCATCCGGCTGGAAACGCGGGAGTACAAATCAATCACATTAAACCGGTCAATAAAGGAGAAACCGTTTGGACGGTAAATCCGCAAGACGTTATCGTAATCGGTCGTTTCTTTAATAAAGGAATTGTCGATTTAACTCGTTTAATTTCTTTCGTCGGTTCGGAAGTCAATGAAAATGCCCGAGCATATTATCCGATGATTCTCGGAGCCGAAATCAAAGAATTAATTAAAGGCAATACGACTCAAAGCGATGATTTACGCTACATCAGCGGAAATGTTTTGACAGGCATTCAAATTCCCCGCGATGGTTCTCTTCACGCTTTCGATAATCAGATTACGGTTATTCCGGAAGGAGAACGAACTCATGAATTTGTAGGATGGATTTGCCCGGGATTCGATAAGTTTTCCGTCAGTAAAACCTATCCCTCGTTCTTGGTTGAAGCATTGACCAAAAAAGAATATACAATCGATGCTCGTTTGAGAGGAGGCCGTCGTGCGATGATTATGTCGAATGAATGGGATAACGTATTTCCGATGGATATTTTACCCGAATTTTTAATCCGTGCGATTATTGCTTTTGATATCGACAAAATGGAAAATTTGGGTATTTATGAAGTAGCACCTGAAGATTTCGCTTTGTGTGAATTTGTGGATACATCCAAAATGGAGTTACAATTTATAGTGAGACAAGGTTTGGATTTACTTTATAAAGAAATGAATTAAACTATGGAATTTCTAAGAAAATATTTAGACAAAGTAAAACCGAATTTCGAGCCGGGAGGAAAATTACATCTATTCCATTCTGTTTTCGACGGATTTGAGTCTTTCCTTTTTGTTCCGAATACAACTTCGAAAAAAGGAGTGCATATACATGATTCGATTGATTCAAAAAGAACCATGTCCATTGTAGTTATAGCGTTGATTCCCTGCTTGCTTTTCGGAATGTATAATACAGGTTTCCAGCATTATCAGGCAATCGGACAAGATGCCGGATTCGGGATGACTTTCCTGTACGGATTATTGGCGGTTTTACCGATAGTTGCTGTTTCCTATATTGTGGGATTAGGAATCGAGTTTGTTGTGGCTCAGATAAAAAAACATGAAATCCAAGAAGGATTTTTAGTCTCAGGAATACTTATTCCGTTGATTGTTCCCATAGATACTCCGCTTTGGATGATTGCATTGGCTACCGCTTTTGCCGTTATCTTCGCAAAAGAAGTGTTTGGCGGAACCGGTTATAATATTTGGAACGTAGCTCTGATTACTCGTGCATTTTTATTTTTTGCATATCCTTCCA
>JAIRRK010000108.1 GCA_031256015.1 Dysgonamonadaceae bacterium | reverse complement strand
CAAGTTTCTCTGCCGCTGTCGGCGGGTTTGACGCCTTGCTCGTAGGCCTCGTGGACAGTGGTAGCCGTGGCGGTTTCGGCACGGGCGCGGACTTCTGGTCGAGTAGTTCCAACAGTGGCACGGACGCGTGGGGCCGGTACTTGCGCTACGACTACGACAGGCCGGGAGTGGACCGGGGCAACAACCGCTGGTCGGTCCTGTTTAGCGTCCGTTGCAAGAAAGACTAAACACATCACAGATGAATTTTTTTAATTATAAACCCTTTAAAAATGAGTACTTATGGCAAATATTTTGCATCGTATCAAAGCGTATCTGTATGAGAACCCTTTGACAAAAGAAAATCCGAATGACCTTGTTGCAAGAGTCGATTCGGAAGTGTCGCTGACCGTGAAAGATATCGCCGAATCGGCGGCCTTACGCGGCGGTGCCGACATCTCGGCTTCGGCCATGGAACATGCTACCAATCTATGGTTGAAAGAAATGGCTTACCGCCTCTGCGACGGATTCTCGATTAACACGGGATGGTTTACCGCCTCGGTTCATATTCGGGGAACGTTCGACAGTCCGCTGGAACACTTCAATCCGGATAAACACCGGGTGTTGTTCGAGTTTCATCAAGGCTCGGAGTTGCGCAAAGAACTATCGACCGTGACGGTCGAAGTGCTCGGCTTGGCCGAAGTGGGTGCGGTTATCGCACAGGTGGTGGATATGAAAACAGGTTCGGTCGATGATTTGTTGACGCCGAACGGCAACCTGAAAATCACCGGTCAGAAGATAAAAGTGGTCGGAGACGAACCGGGAGTCGGCATCCTCTTCCGAAGCATGGAAGACCCGGATGCAACTTATACGGTCGATCCGTTGGACATTGTTATCAATAATCCGTCGGAGCTGATGATTGTGCTTCCGTATTTACCTCCGGACAGCTACAAACTGGAAATTACGACTCAGTATTCCGGCAACAAGAGACAACTGCTTAACCAGCCTCGTACAGCCGTTTTCGATCGTATCCTGAATGTAACTTAATTAGGTTGTCATGCACCACTGCGGTGCACGTCCCTGCACCGCGGTGGTGCACGCCCTTGCACCGCGGTGGTGCACGCTCGTGCACCGCAAGCGTGCATAACCGCCAAGCAAAAATCAACCCGAACACGGCCCGGATTTCCGGGCCGTGTTTCGTTTCGGATTAAAAAAAAGGAAGGGCGAAGCCGCAACAACAACGCGGACACCCGACTCCGGCAAAGCTAACTCGAGCCGGAAAAGATGTATTCCATTATTTTACGGAAGTCGTCCGGATGAAACCAGGTAATCGTTCGGTCTTTCTTGAACCAAGTCATCTGTTTCCGGGAATAAATTCTGCTGTTTTGCTTTATTTTCTCCACGGCAAACTCCCACGTCCAGTCTCCGTCGAAATACCGGAACAATTCTTTGTAACCCACCGTATTTAACGAGTTGCAGTGTTTGAAAGGATATACTTCGGCGGCTTCTTCCCGCAATCCGGCCTCAATCATTTCATCGACTCGCCGGTTGATTCTTTCGTAAAGTTCGTCCCGGTTGCGTTGCAATCCTATTTTGACAATTTCGAAAGGCCGTTCCTTGCGGGTATTCGTGCGAAGGGAGGAGAACGGTTTCCCGGTCATCAAACAAATCTCCAAAGCATGAATCACTCTTTTGTGGTTTCGCAAGTCAACCTGATTATAGAAAACGGGGTCTAATAATTTCAATTGTTGTCGGATAGGTTCCAATCCCTCCGCATCGTAGAGAGCCGAGATGTCGGCCCGCAAAGAAGGGTCGATTGTCGGCAATTCGTCGATACCGTTGCAAACGGCATCGATGTACATCATCGAGCCGCCCGACATTAAAACGGCATCGTGAGTTTGATACAAGTCTTCCAACAGCGCAATAACATCGGTTTCGAATTGAGCCGCGCTGTAGTAATCGTTCAATTCGAGCGTGCCGATGAAATAATGCTTTACCTGTTCCAAGTCGTAGTCGGTCGGTGCCGCCGTTCCGATGACGAGGTTTTTATACAGTTGCCGGGAATCGGACGAAATAATCGGAGAGTTTAATTTTCGGGCTATTCGGATGCTTAATTCGGTTTTTCCGACACCGGTAGGCCCCAGTAAAACGAAGAGTTTTTTCATGTTGAGCGCAAACAATCGGCTTTGCGGGGCATCAGTAGTTTTCGAACGGGTTTCCTTCCGTCAGGTCGCCGAAATCCTCGTCGTCGTATTCGTCCGGGTTAAAATCCGGTTCTTCTATATATTCAGATATCGACAGATAGAAATCATCCTGCGGTATTACATCGACATTTTCAACCGGAGACAGTTGTTCCGGCGGGTTACCGACCGATTTCACTACTTGAGGTTTTATTTGTGTTTGCCCCGTAATAATCTCCCGAAGTTCCATAAAGAAACATCGTTCGGCTAAGGGGTCGAAAACATAAATCAGCTTTTGTTTTTCTTCATCAATCAATTCACTCAGTCGGCAAGCCTCCATTACATAGCTGTCTTCTTCCGAGTTTGAATCCATATCGATTAATGTTATTTCGGTTTTTTTCATCCAATCGTCGTCGCAAATGAAAAAAGAAGTCAGTTGGTCGTTATTGTATCCGACAGCATCTAAAATGGCTTCGTGTAATTCGAAAAAAGTAGACTCTGAATCAATCCGAATATCTCTTCTGAAATGGTCAGCTTCTTCGGAAACTAAAATAAATCTGTAAATCATAATATCCTGAATTAACCTAAATATCCTCTTATTATTCCTCGTTGAGAATTACTCATAAAAGACAAAATTTCTTCTCTTTCTTTGCCTTCGGCGATGGACGCTTTAATGTATTTGACGGCATCCGAATTATTCATTCCGGATTGATAAATTGCGCGGTATATTTCCTGAATACAGGCGATTTGTTCATTTGAAAAGTCTCTTCTTCTCAGTCCCACGATATTGACTCCCGAATAAGAAATCGGTTCTCGTCCGGCAACGATGTAAGGCGGCACATCTTTTCCGACTTTGGACCCGCCCTGTATCATAACGTGCTTTCCTATTTTTGTAAACTGATGGACCAAGCTTCCTCCGCTCACGATGGCGAAATCGTCGATTTCTATTTCTCCCGCCAACTGAGAGGCGTTTCCTATGATGATATGATTATTCAGAATGCAATCGTGGGCGACATGCGAGTAGGCCATCAACAAACAGTTATGTCCTATAATGGTTTTTCCTCTCGAAGCCGTTCCTCGGTTAACGGTAACACATTCGCGAATGGTGGTATCGTTTCCTATTTCGCAAACGGTTTCTTCGCCTTTAAACTTCAAATCCTGCGGGATGGCGGAAATAACCGCACCGGGAAAAATTCGGCAGTTGTTTCCGATACGCGCCCCGGAAAGGATAACGGCATTGGGATAAATACAGGTATTGTCGCCGATAACGACATTTTTGTCTATTGTTACGAAAGGACCGACAGTTACATTTTTCCCTATTCTTGCGTCGGGATGTATTGATGAGAGTTCAGAGTTCATATTTTGAAAGCTAAAATGTGATTAACCGATTACTTGTTTTTTATGATTTGAGCCATAAATTCTGCTTCACAGACTAATTTTTCTCCGACAAAGGCGTATCCGTTCATATTGGCGATGCCTCGTCGTACTTCGCTTATAATTTCCAGACGGAAAATCAGGGTATCGCCCGGAACCACTTTTTGTCGGAACTTAACTCCGTCCATTTTCAAAAAGTAGGTCGAATATCGTTGAGGTTCATCTACCTGACTCAGTACCAGCAAACCGCCTATTTGAGCCATTGATTCCACGAGCAACACGCCCGGCATGACCGGTTCTTCGGGGAAGTGTCCGGGGAAGAACGGTTCATTGACGGAAACGTTTTTCACTCCGACGATGTGCTTGGCACCTATTTCGATAATCTTATCTACCAACAGGAACGGGAATCGGTGCGGCAATAACTCTTTGATTTTGTTTATATTTATGACGGGAGGTTTGTTCGGGTCGTAAACGGGAGCTTGTTTTTCGTTCAGTTTGATGTCTTTTCTGATTAGTCGGGCCAGTTTATTGTTTATTTTATGTCCCGGACAAGTTGCGATGATTCTTCCTTTAATCGGCTTTCCGATTAGTGCGATGTCTCCGATAATATCCAGCAATTTATGGCGGGCCGGTTCGTTCGGATAAGCCAAGGGGATATTCATGATATATCCTAATTTTGTTGCATCTTTATGGTCCACGTTCATTTTATCGGCGAGTTGGTCGAATCGTTCTTGATTTATTTCCCGTTCGTAGATAACGATTGCGTTATCCAAATCACCGCCTTTGATTAAGTTGCTTGTCAGCAAAGGTTCTATTTCGCGGACAAATACGAATGTGCGGCTGGCCGCGATTTCATCTTTGAATTGCTCGATTTTATCCAACGAGGCGAATTGATTATCCAGAATCTTCGAATCAAATTCAATTAATGAGTTGACAACAAACTCCTCGTCCGGAAGAACAATGACAGACGATTTGGATTCTTCGTCTCGAACCTCGATTTTGTTTTTTATGATGTAATAATCTCGTTCTTCTTTTTGTTCGACTAATCCGGTCTGTACAATTTTTTCCACGTATATTTTAGCACTTCCGTCTAAAATGGGAAATTCGGGAGCATCCACTTCTATCAAACAGTTATCGACCTGCATTCCATATAAAGCGGCCATGGCATGTTCAATTGTTCCTACTTGGACTCCGTTTTTCGCAATAACCGTTCCTCTCTGAGTTTGGTTTACATTCTCGGCCAAAGCCTCGATAACCGGTTGTTCGGGTAAATCGATGCGTTTAATTTTATATCCGAAATTGTCGGGTGCCGGGTTGAAAGTGATATTTATCTTTAAACCGGAATGTAATCCTTTTCCCTGTAACGAGAAACTGTCTTTTAGGGTATGTTGTTTATTGCTAATCATTATTCTTTATCTTTTTGAAGTTCCTTTTTCAGTGAATCTATTTCTTTTTGAAGTTGATTTAATTGCCTGTACATGTCGGGTAATTTAGGGAATATGACACTGGAGCGGAAGAAGTTATTGACGTCCACTGCCGGGTTTCCTATAATATTTCGGTCCGGCGCAATGTTGCTGATGATTCCGGATTTTGCTCCTATGCTGACATTATCTCCTATTTTTATGTGGCCTCCCAATCCTACCTGACCTCCCATTACGCAATTTCTTCCGACTTTGGTGGAGCCGGATATACCGGTTTGTGCCGCGATGGCTGTATTTTCTCCTATTTCCACGTTATGAGCGACTTGAATCAGATTGTCTAATTTTACGCCTCGACGAATAACGGTCGAATCCATCACAGCTCGGTCGACAACGGTATTGGCTCCGATTTCCACATCGTCTTCAATTATTACGTTTCCCAATTGGGGGATTTTCTTATAGACATTGTTTTCTTTCGCGAATCCAAATCCATCGGAACCGATAACCGCTCCGGAATGAATAATGCAATTCTTCCCGATTCGACATTCGGAATAAATATTTACGCCGGAATAGATAAGGGTATTATCCCCGATAACGACATTATCTCCGATATACGAATGAGGATAAATAAGAACATTATCGCCTATTCGGGCATTGTCGCCGATATAGGCAAAAGCTCCGATATAAACATTTTCTTTGGATATTTGAGCGGAGGGAGAAATATAAACATTCGAATCAATTCCTTGTTTTTTGACTTTTGTTTGATCAATCAAACTCATCAACCGGGCCAAAGCGGAATAGGCATTCGGCACACGTATCAGTGTGAGCCCGGGTGGAATTTCCTTTTCAGGAACAAAATCGTCGTTGACTAAAACCAAACTCGCTTTTGTTTCATAGAGGAAAGAAGAATATTTGGGATTAGCCAGAAAAGTGAGAGTTCCCGGTTTTCCTTCTTCTATTTTAGAAAAATTAGTTACTTTAACATCGGGATTCCCTTCTACCTTTCCGTTTAGGATCCCGGCTATTTGCTGAGCACTGAACTCCATTGCTATTTCATTTATCGATTTAATGAGCAGGACAAAGATAGCATAAAATCCTTAATTATGCACAAACGAGTAAAAATGATTTGCAAAATTTGCAGAGGAACCCCCATCATGTATTTTAATCTCGCAGAAAACAAAAGTAATACTTCTTTACGTTCTTGGAAAGCAGCTGTATATTTAACATATCCGAGGCTTCCGCTATGTCTTTTATGGTATCGTCTTTGTACAAAATATCGATGCTGTCATCGGTTTCGTTGTACATATTCGTTGAAATTTCATTCGAAGACATTAAAAAAGAAGCATCTTCGGGAGACAGATTGTATTTTTGTGCAAATTCATTTTTCTTTTGTTTCAAAAAGTCCTCGTTGAATGGGTGTTGACTTATTTCTATTTGAAATAAATTCCGATTCAATAAATTTTTACTTAGAAGGGACAAAATACAATCCGAATGATTTGCCCAGACTTTCAAAGCCGACCATATATCGTTATCGTCTAATTCGACAAAAGCTTTCAATGTTTGTTTTTCCTGAGTGAACGAATTTTCGTTCACCAAGTTATACAAGAAATAACTCAAGGCCGGAGCCGCGAATATATTTTCCCCTTTTAAGGCCAACATTTGCGCTTTTTTGAGGATATTGACCAACATTTTTTCTGCCGCCAAAGCTGTTTTATGAAGATAAACCTGCCAATACATCAATCGGCGGGCCATCAGGAAATTTTCAATCGAATAAATTCCTTTTGCTTCAACAACCAAACGATCGTCTTTCAAATTCAGCATTTTGATGATACGGGCCGAACCGATATTTCCTTCATGAACGCCGGTGAAAAAACTGTCTCGTCGTAAATAATCGAGTCTGTCGACATCCAGTTGTCCGCTTACCAATTGATGAAGAAATTTTTTATGGTATTCGTTTTTGAATATAGAAATGGCAAGGTCTAATTTTCCGTTCATTTCTTCATTCATCTTATTCATCAGAATAAGTGAAATTTCTTCGTGAGCGACATTTTTCACTAAGGTATCTTCCAAAACATGCGAGAATGGTCCATGACCTAAATCATGCAATAATATTGCAATTAAAGCGGCTTGAGCTTCTGCATCGGTGATTTCATGACCTTTGGATCGTAATTGAGTAATCGCTTCATTCATCAGATACATGGCTCCGAGCGAGTGACTCATGCGAGTATGCTGTCCTCCCGGATAAACCAAGTGAGTCAATCCCAGTTGTTTTATTCTCGTTAATCGTTGAAAATAAGGATGCTGAATAATGTCGTAAATAAACTCATCACTTATATGGATGAATCCGAATACGGGGTCGTTGATTATTTTGCGTTTGTTACCCATTTCAAATATTTGCTCATTTCTTCCTGAACTTTTTGGGCTTCTTGAGCTGCAAATTCAGCAAATTTTTCTGTATTGTCCGCATAAATAATCTGACGAGAAGAATTAACTAACAGTCCGCATTGTTTATTCATGCCGTATTTGGCCACTTCTTCCAAGCTTCCGCCTTGAGCTCCCACTCCCGGAACCAAAAGAAAATGGTTCGGAGCATATTTCCGAATATCCTGAAACATTTTTCCTTGCGTTGCCCCGACAACATACATCATTTGTTCATCGGAAGTCCATTCCTGCGATTTTTTAAGCACTTTTTCAAATAATCTTTCTCCGTCGGAATCAGGTGTTAATTGAAAATCCCGAGAGCCTTTATTCGATGTCAGAGCCAAAAGAATAACCCATTTATTCGGATAAACCAAGAACGGCTTCACGCTGTCTTCACCCATATAAGGAGCAACAGTAACAGCATCGAAATCGGAATAATCGAAAACCGCCCGAGCATACATTTCGGAAGTATTTCCGATATCACCTCTTTTAGCGTCGGCGATGATAAACTGGTCCGGATAGTTTGAACGAATATACTCCACCGTTTTTTCCAACGAAATTTGTCCCTTTGCTCCCAAACTTTCATAGAAAGCAAAGTTGGGCTTGTATGCCACGCAATATGATTGAGTTGCATCGATTATTCTTTTATTGAAAGCAAACAAAGGGTCTTCGTCTTCCAACAAATGCGGAGGTATTTTTTTTATATCCGTATCCAATCCTACGCAGAGAAAGGATTGTTTTCGAATGATATTTTCAAATAATTCTTGTTTTGTCATTGTTATTACTTAATTATAATTCACTTTCTTTCAGTCTTTCGGCATTTTCGGCCACAATCAAGTGATCAATTACATCTTGAATATCTCCCTCCATAAAAGCAGAAAGATTGTAAATGGTGTAATTAATTCGATGATCGGTAATTCGTCCTTGAGGATAATTATAGGTTCGTATCTTAGCCGAACGGTCGCCGGTAGAAACCATTGTTTTTCGTTTCGATGCAATGGCGGATAAATGTTCTTGGAGCTTCATATCATACAAGCGGGCACGAAGCATCTGCAAAGCCATTTCTTTATTTGCAAATTGAGAGCGAGAAACTTGACACTGTATTTGTATTCCTGTTGGTTTATGGGTTAACTGAACTTTTGTTTCCACTTTATTTACGTTTTGTCCTCCGGCTCCACTTGAGCGAGAAGTTTGAAACTCCAAATCAGCGGGATTAATTTCGATATCCACCTCTTCGGCTTCCGGCAGGACAGCAACCGATGCCGCGGAAGTATGTACTCGTCCTTGCGTTTCCGTAGCGGGAACACGTTGTACTCGGTGAACACCGCTTTCGTACTTAAGTGTTCCATAAACATTATCTCCCGTGACGGTAAAAACAATTTCTTTGAATCCTCCGGAGGAGCCTTCATTGCTGCCGGTAATTTCTGTTTTCCATCCTTTCGATTCACAATATTTGATGTACATACGAAATAAATCGCCGGCAAAAATAGCGGCTTCATCGCCTCCTGTTCCCCCTCTGATTTCAACAATAGCATTTTTACCGTCTTCCGGATCTGCGGGAACCAATAAAAGTTTAATTTCTTCTTCCAAAGAAGGAAGTCTTTGGGTTGCAATTTCCAATTCGTCTTTTGCAATTTCTCGAAGTTCGTTATCCGATTCGTTTTCCAAAATGGATTTTGCTTCTTCTATACTTGTCAGAACTTGTTCGTATTCGTTTCGAGCCGAAACGATTTTTTCCAGATCGCGATATTCTTTATTCAGTTTTACATAGCGTTTCATATCCGCAATAACATCGGGATCGGTAATCAATTTACCTATTTCTTCAAAGCGAATGACTAAAACGTCTAATTTCTCTAGAAGAGAAGTATTATTCATTTCTATTTAATTTGTTTGCTCTGTTTTAATTGATAATATCAATAATTTTCGGCAGAATTAAAACGCAAAGTTAGATAAAAATTCAATACAAGTCGGTCAAAGTTGTTTAGTATGTAAATAAAAAGTCGGAGAGTAACAAATTATTGATGCGATCGTCCGGCGGCTTGGCGCAGGGCGGGGGAACATGAATGTTCACACCCGCCTTGTGCCAAACCGCTTGTTATCGGCTGGCATTTATTCTTTTTTCTTAAATTCTTTATCCAAATAATAAACACAAACGGGAATCGCCAAGATTGATACAGCAATCACTAAAATATAGTTTAAAATACCTCCAAAACTCTCTATCGAAGTTTCATTCATCAAGGAAGAGTCAAAGTCTCCAAAATATCTTATGAGGTATCCTGTCAAATTTACTGCGGCGTGAATGATTATCACAAGGCTTAAACTTCTGCTTTTATGGTAAATCCAACCCGCAAATATTCCGATTACAAAACCTGCTACAAATTGCCAAGGATTTAAATGGGCAAGTCCGAACAGAATACTCGAAATCAAAATAGAGGTTATAGGTGAATATCTTTTAAGCAATCCGTCTAAAATTAAGCCTCGAAATATCAATTCCTCGAAAATGGGAGCAGCAATTACCATTAGTAAAAACGAGTAAAATCCACTTTGTTTTGCCGTATTAAGAAACGCATTCTTGAAAAATTCAGGCATAGGAATTAAGTTGCCAATTGGACTAATTACTCCAAAAAGTAATGCAATCGCGGCAACAACAATAAATGGAATTATTCGTTTGTTTTCAATTTTCAGATTAAAATTAAATGTATTTGCCCCTGTTTTTCGTTTTCTAATTGAATACACAATCCAAAATGAAATTCCAAAAGTCAATAAATAGTATATGAGTTGC
>JAIRRK010000069.1 GCA_031256015.1 Dysgonamonadaceae bacterium | reverse complement strand
TATTACTATCCCGACCAAACTTTCCGGATATACCGGGTTAAGGATGATGAAGACCTCGAACTCCTGCTTCAACAAAACGACAGTCTGCTGAGCGACTTTTTAAGTCCGGTTGCTCTTTCCCGGGCATCCATACTGAAATCGAACATTCGGAATTCATCTTATCGGACGGAGATAAAAGACAGTATCCCTTATGATTTGGGTGTTTTGGTTATAGCAAAAATCAAGAAATAAATCGCATTGCTTCCCCTTCAAATTCGGTCCAATACTTTGGTAATCAAATCGTCGAACGAACCTTTGTATTCCGTATTCATTTCTCCCGTAGTTCTTCCGGCGATAATCAGGCAGATAGTTAAAGATTGATGTTTCATTAATTTGGATAATCCGTATAAGGCTGCGCTCTCCATTTCGTAGTTACAGAACTTCAGACCGTTATATTCAAATGATTCCAAGAAAGAGTTCTGTTCGGGCGTTGCCAATCCCAAACGAACTTGTCGCCCTTGAGGGCCATAAAAGCCATTGGCCGAGCAAGTGATTCCCTTAATCATATCGAACCCTATTTGATTCGACAATTCCCGGTCGGCAGACACAAAATAAGGCTCTGCCAGTAACTTATTCCATTGAGCATGTTTCCGGAAACGGTCGCTTAATTCGGAATTATTCGCTTCCCTTCCTCCCTCATAGAAGTAGAGTAAGCCGTCCATTCCCATCGAAATTTCAGAAACCACGTAAGAACCGGTAGGAATAAAAGGTTGTAAGCCGCCGGATGTTCCGATTCGGACAAGAGTTAACTGTCGGAACTCTTTTTTTACTTCCCTGTTCTTCAAATCGACGTTGGCCAATGCATCCAATTCGGTCATTACGATGTCCAAGTTATCGCAGCCGATTCCATGCGAGATAGCCGTGATTCGCTTCTTATTATAAAATCCGGTGATTGTTCTGAATTCGCGGCTTTGCCGGTCGAATTCGATGCTGTCGAAAAAAGAAGCAACCAAAGCCACCCGAGCAGGGTCGCCCATCATCACTACTTTATCGGCCAATTGTTCGGGATGCAAGTGCAAGTGGAATATGGAGCCGTCGGCATTAACAGGAAGTTGGTCGGGAGAAATGGTTCGTATCATGGTCTATTTTCAAATAAAAAGAGAATGAGGAAGACAATCTCCTCATTCTCTCGTTGCGAATCAATCGTTTATCGGTTTATTGTTCGGTTTGCTTGGTTTTGCAATCGAATCGCGCATGTCCGTATCGGCTTGAATATTCTTCATTTTGTAATAATCCATGATACCCAGATTTCCGGAACGGAAGGCTTCAGCCATTGCTTTCGGAACTTCTGCTTCTGCTTCAATTACTTTTGCGCGGGCTTCCTGAGCTTTCGCTTTCATTTCCTGTTCCAGAGCCACAGCCATTGCTCTTCTTTCTTCGGCTCTTGCCTGAGCGATATTTTTATCTGCTTGGGCTTGGTCCATTTGAAGTTCCGCTCCGATATTTTTACCGATGTCGATGTCGGCAATATCAATCGATAAGATTTCGAATGCCGTTCCGGCGTCCAATCCTTTTTTCAATACGACTTTGGATATATTATCGGGAGTTTCCAATACTTCGGCGTGAGTTTCAGCCGCTCCGATCGAAGCGATAATACCCTCTCCTACACGAGCGATAACGGTTTCTTCACCGGCTCCTCCTACCAATTGCTTAATGTTGGCGCGAACGGTGATACGGGCTTTAACCAACAATTGGATACCGTTTCTGGCAACTGCCGCGATTGCGGGAGTATCGATTACTTTGGGGTTGACCGACATTTGAACGGCATTAAATACATCACGACCGGCCAAATCAATGGCGGTTGCCATTTGAAAAGTCAAGTCGATATTTGCTTTTTCGGCAGATACCAAAGCATGCACTACTCGCTCGACATGCCCTCCGGCCAAATAGTGAGCCTCCAACTGATCGCGGGTTATGCTTTTCAATCCGGCTTTATGAGCTTCAATCATTGCATTCACAATGACTGGAGGCGGCACTTTCCTCAACCTCATCAGGAACAACTGAATGAGAGAGATATTAACACCCGATGCCTTTGCGTTAATCCATAAAACAAACGGCACATAATAAAAGAATATAGACAGCGATATAAATGCTGCTATAACAATGATAATCCAAAAAAAGGTTCCTACTGTTTCCATGTTGCTTGATTTTTATTTTAATTTAACTAATAATTGCGTTGCCGATACTTTCACAACTTCTATTTCGGTATCTTCGTCGATGAAGTCGCCTAACGATTTTCCTTCCATTGTGATATTATTGACTTTCACTTTTCCGATCGGATTCAACCGGGATAAAGTTATTCCGGTATCTCCCGCCGAAACGGCTATGTTTTTTTCGGTGGCGACAGTGGAATCAATATCCGTTTTCAGGGCAATATGATCCAATGTTTTCGATTTAATCAAGTAAACGATGGAAATTCCGATTGCCAATAAGTTCAAAACAAGAGTGATAATTCCGGGTGTTGTTCCCAAACCGGAAAATGCATAAAAAACTCCTCCCAGAAAAAATAAACCACCTAAACTGGCTGTGATTGTGATTCCCGGAATCAGAAAGATTTCCACTAAAATCAAGAGGATTCCTATCACGCTGAGCACGATTACAATAAGTACATCCATCATATTCTTATCTGTTTAATTGTTTTATTTCAAGATTACGAACCGTTTTCTCCGTCTCTTTCAACCGGGTTGTCAAATTCACCCATGTATCTTCTTTCGATAAAATAGAAGAAGATAAATTCCGTCGTTTAGCGTTGCTCGACAGGGCATATTCGTTTCTCAGTTCTTCGAGTTCGCTTTCCAATCCGGTTATTTGTTTTTTCAGTTCTTCGGCTCTTAGAAAGTTTTGCTTTGCCGAATCGGATCTGAAATCACTCAAAGAATAATAAATTGTATGGTCA
>JAIRRK010000178.1 GCA_031256015.1 Dysgonamonadaceae bacterium | reverse complement strand
TACTTCTCCGCTCAAGAGAGTAATCTCGTCTACATCCACATCAAACGGAAAAGAAATCGGATACCATTTTCCTCCGTCAAATGTTTTGCGCAATATAATTTTACTTACGTCACTTGGTCCCGTAACCCCGTTTGGACCTGTTCCTAAATTCAGTAACATTCCATCGCTTTCATTATCGGAATAGAAAACAACACCCTCTGCAACATTTAATGTGCCTTCGTTAACGATAACGCCTTTTGTCGTAGTTGAAGTTGCTGTCACTAAATTCACAGCGCCTTTTGATTTCATAGGACCGATATTTTTCACATTTCCCGCAACTACCATTGGGGCACTCCCCTGGCCGAATGCGATACACACACATAAGATAAATGTGCCTAAAAAAGTAACTAATCGTTTCATCTTATTATTATTTAATTATTATTATTAAATTATTTATACTATTTATTTGTTTCAAAATCACCTCTGCTTTCATTGAGGCCAGTTTTATTTCCATACTGTCCGTTACGTCGACGTTGTATTTTTTTAAATCGGGAATGATCAACTCTATTCCTTCCGGAATATTGACCGGAGATGTTAGTTTTTCCTGATTGGCGTCGTATATATACACCCAAAAAACAGGATTTCCGTAATTTTGTTCTGCCAAATAAGGCAAATTAACGGATTTAACAGCCTGAATCTCTACCACCGGCGACTCTTCTTTTTTATTCTGAAACCAAATACTAACCGCTAAAATCAAAAAAGCAATAACCGCCGTAATCAGCAGCAACAACCAGAGACAATTCTTCTTTTTCGACACAACCTCGTTATTCGGGATGATAACATCGCCTTTCTTTGCCATTCTCGGTACGTTAACGGACGGAGCTTTCACCTCAGGCTTTGCCGGTATAATTTCTTTTCTCTCTGCTTTGCTCTTTTCCTTTTCTTCTACGTTTGCGATTGCATCATCAAAAATGTCTTCTTCTTTTATTGTTTCCGTCGGGATCTCTTTTGGAGCTTGTATTTCTTCTCCGTTTAATCTTTTCCGGAGGAAAGAAGAGAGTACAAAAGAAACCGAAGAGCGTCCACTTTCTTTTTTCAGCAAGCGAAAAATTCCTATTTCCGGGATAGAAACAACATTTCCTTTTTTCAACGCATCGGAAATACGGTTAGCTACATCCGACAACTCATCAGACTGTTGCATAACCGGAGTATCAAGACCTGCCGATTTGAACAAAACCGTTCGCCGCCCATTCAGATTCGTTGCTTCTAAATATCCGAAATCCGGAACGGCAACGATCTCTCCTCTAAGCAAAGCGTTTACCACATTGTTCACTTTCTCTGTATCAACAATACTTTTTGACATTTCTTCTTTTTCAAACAAATCGTTTTTAACCTTTTCGATGTGTCTATTTCCCATTTTTGAATACTATAACAGAAGAATACAATTGCAATTAACGAGAAGACATAAAATCTATCTCTTTTTCTATAAATGGAATATCCTCTTCCTGAATTCTGGATAACAATTCTGTCAAAGAAGTTTTCATCGGCTGCAAATATAAATTCTTGTAATCTTCGTATATTTCTTCCATTAAACCTTCTTCTTCATATAGGGAAGAAATATTATTTTCATACCTCTGTACCAAACCCTTAAATTCATTTTCGAATCCGGAAAGGAATGATGAAAACTGCTCCAGAACAGATCGCTGATGAGCAAATGATGTTTGTTTTGCCATACTAACTTAGTTTATAAAAAATTAATCGACTGAAAGTCTACAATAAAAACTCGGCAAAGTTACAGCTATTCTCACAATTCACACTCATAAATCTTTACCTTATTGACATACATTTCTACCATACCCACTATTTAGAATCCATGCTCTTGTATTTATTAATAAGCCCTGTGGGTGGAGAACCAAAATGTATTTTACAAAAATTTGCAAAATGTTGATAAGAAGAAAATTTATATTCCGAAGCTATTTCCTGTAAAGATTTTGCATCTTCGTTTATTTCGCTTAGAATCAATTTTGCTTTTTGTCTTTGTATCCACTTGTAAGGAGACTCCTTAAAATTTCGCTGAAACTTCTTAATAAATCCTGATGTTGAATAATTAGCCATATCCGCTAATTCTTGTATATTTCGCGCGTTTAGAAAATTATCCATTACGAAACCTCTAAACTGAACATTCTCTGACAGGATATTACACAAAAACCGTGCCAGATCTTTTTTTGTATAATAAGTAAATAAAAGCAGAAACAGTTCCCGCTTCTTTAAATCAAAAAAATAATGTGATGTCAAACCGTCTCTCATGCACTGTTTTAGTAAAAACAGACAGTCATTTATCACGTTATTGATTGGAAGTTTGACAAGATCGCTCCGATCATCATTATACAGAGGAATCAGTTCATCTATCATTTTTTGTTCGGAAAGTAGTGTTTCAACTCCAAATGAACAGCTTATTAAATTAGCCGGCTTTGATACTTTTATGGCATAGGAACAATTGTCGGGTATTAGAAACATTTCTTGCCTGTGGATAATATGATTCCCCAAATCGTTAATCGAAAGGGAAATACACCCTTCAGTAACAAAGAAAATAATTGCTTCACTGGATGTTTTCCGTTTCAAGCCTCTGTTTCCCGGAAAATCCAAACATTCCCACATATTTCGATGTCCTACTATGGGAAATGAATTTGCCGAAAAACTTTTTTCTTGAACCGTTTTCATGACACAGAATTATTGTGTTTGTAGTGCAAAGGTAAATCTTTTTTGTTTATAGAAAACAAAACCTTCTCTTTTTATTGAAACTTAAGCATTATTCATTCTATTTTATTCCGACAAGAATTTCGCCTTTGCTCAGACCGGAAAATACTTGAAACGGTTCAAGCGAAAGCCTGTTTTGGTAGCAGCTAACACAACGCTCTCCAATTCTTCCGCCGCAAATTTGTTGTTTTTCACAATGGAAACAAAAATACATTTGCACAGGGCAAACGCATTATAAAATGCATTCTATGAATTAAAATGCGGCGGAGGCGCAGTTTCTTTTATTTTTTGGGGATACACTGAAAGCGCAAGTTTGTTTTCAACTGAATTCTTAGTTGCGGAAGCTCCCGCAAGTCTGTTTTCAACTAAATTCTTAATTGCGGAAGTTCCCGCAAGTCTGTTTTCAACTGAATTCTTTGTTGCGGAAGTTCCCGCAAGTCTGTTTGCAACTGAATTCTTTGTTGCGGAGGTTCCCGCAAGTCTGTTTACAACTGAATTCATGGTTGCGGAAGTTCCCGCAAGTCTGTTTACAACTGAATTCATGGTTGCGGAGGTTCCCGCAAGTCTGTTTTCAGCGGCGCCGCCGCTTTTATTTTTTTGGGAAACACTGTTTCCGCAACCAAGCAGATACACCGTGCCTCTTTTATCAAAGACACTGCGTGTCTGCAGCCGTTTGCCCTGTACATTTGCACGACTTTTTTAATTTTTCATTTATCTTTGTATCCTGATTTTGAAAAATGGAAAAACCACCTCAAAAATGGAATAGATTATGTTGAAATACAAACGAATTCTTCTAAAGCTCAGCGGTGAATCTCTTATGGGCGACAAACAGTATGGAATAGATGAAGACCGGTTAGCGGACTATGCCCGGCAGATCAAAGAAATAGCCGACAGGAAAATCCAAATTGCCATTGTAATCGGTGGCGGTAATATCTTTCGCGGATTGAGTGGCGCTGCGAAAG
>JAIRRK010000177.1 GCA_031256015.1 Dysgonamonadaceae bacterium | reverse complement strand
CGTCTTTCCGGGCATAATCATTGATGATGGACGGACTGCCGTCTGTACTTCCGTCATTCACAAGAATGATTTCAACGTTCCGATAGGTCTGATTGATAATAGAATCAAGACACTGGTTTAAATATGCTTCTACATTGTATACAGGTACAACGATTGAGACAAGAGGGTTGTCTGAAAGATTATTTGATATTAATGGCTCCATAACAAGGTCTTAAAGATAAATGTCTGTGGATACTGAATCCGTTTTTATTAATATTGTCAACGTCGTTGTATTTCCCGACGTAAATGCGATCGTTATTGTGATCCGAATCGGAACACCATACAAAATCGTGATACCACAAATACTCTTTTCGCACAAAATAATAGACAAAGAAAGTATATGCACATACGATTGCGGAGGGGAACCGTATGTTTCTTTTAAGGATGGATTCCGGTAATTCGGACCGGGTAGATTCAATGGCGTGTTTTTTTATTAAATACCATTTCATATCAAGCGGGGTCCGGACAAACTCTTCGGATAAATACCAGTCTTGATTGTAAAAACACGGTTCCGAGACGTCGGGGTTCATGCCGAAAAAATCCCTCATGAAGAAAATATCCAAAGGGTGTTTGGGGTCGGCGTTTTCTGCTCCGCATATTAAAATATAATCTTCCGAACTCTCTTTCAGCGTTTCGACAGAAAAGGGAATTTCCGGTAAAATCGAAGGTGTTGTCAATGGGAATTGTTTATCAATGCAACTTATCTCTTCTCGTCCGATAAAATTAAGTCCCATTATATCCCGAGCTTCTCTGTAAGATGATTTTCTTTCCATTTTTGATAGGTTATGGCTTCTTTTATTGAAACTAAATCGCCTTTTTGCGAGTATTTCTCTATTCTTTCCTGTTCTTGTTCCAACAAATCGAATCGACACCCCCATTTCTCTTTTTTAAACCAGAAAAGATGACGAGCCGGCGCATTCATCAGTACAACATCAGAAGGTAATTGCTTGAGGAATGTAAGATACGCCCTGCATTGATGGTGCGGAGATGCAACTAAAATGACCTTGCTCCATCCTTTTTCCCTGATCATACATGATATATAATAGGCTTGTTCTGCTGTCTGAGTCGATTGATTCTCATGAAGAATATCTTTTTCGGCAACTCCCATTTCCAGTAATAACGATAGGCAGTCATTAAACGGATAACTACCATAAGAATAATCTGTGATATTTCCCGAAAAAACAATAAGAGGAGCATATTTTTGTTTATAAAGGTCGACGGCCTGAGGTAAACGGCCAAATCCATCCCCTTCGAGCAAGATAATGGCATCCGCTTTACACAAGGGGTCGTTATGAACCATTATCAGTAGTTTTGCGTAGTCAATCATTTTCTTTATAAAATGTCTTCCCAAAAAACAGGTAATCCTTTCTGAATATCTTTGGCCGCTTTTTTTCCGACAATAACAGGTTTAAATTGGGGAGGTATTCCTAAAGCGGGTCGAAGTACGTCAATGTCTTCCGAATGGATTGTTTCTCCCGCTTTGATGTCTCTTTTGGCATACAGACTCCTTCGTTGTACGATTACGGTTTCACGTTCTTCTTCAACCACAAACTTTTGAGTGCTTCCCAAGGCCGATTCCAGCAACCGTATATTTTTTACCATTTGACTGAACTCTTGTACATCCATCGAATGATTGTGATCGGGTCCTTTATCTTTTTTGTTTAGTGTAAAATGTTTTTCAATCACACAAGCTCCCAATGCAATGGAGCCCAATACAACGACATTGCCTGGAGAATGGTCCGAATAACCGGTCAAAATATCAAAAGCTGTCTGATAAGTTTTCAATACATTAATGTTAGCGCTTTCTACTAACGAGGGGTAATTGGTGATGCATTGCATAAGTACCAAATCGTTGCATCCTGCGTTTTGGATAATTCTGACGGCTTCATCGATTTCTGCCAGCGTTGCATCTCCGGTGGCTAAGAATAAGGGCTTTCCCGTTTTTGCAAGGTATGTCAACATTTCGTGCCAGGTGATATCGCCTGATCCAATCTTAATGAAAGGAACTCCGACCTTGACGCATAAATCAACCGCTTCGAAGTCATAAGGAGAACTGGAGAAATCAATCCCAATATGCTTACAATAATCAGATAGTTCCTGATGCCATTCGCGGGGAAATTCCGCATCTTTAAATACTTCCTCCACGCCACGCCCCCAAGTCCCGTGTACGCCTTTTAATGTCATAGAGGCAAAACCTTTTCCGGAGACAATTTTATCAGCGAGAAAACTTTGAAATTTAGCACAATCTGCTCCGGCTTCTTTTGCTGCGTCTATCAATTGTTTGGCTTTGTCGATATCATTATCAAAATTAGCGCCTATTTCGGCAATGATATAGCTCGGATGTCCGATGCCGATCAGCCGATTTCCGATACGAATTTCTTTATTAAAAGATTTCATGATTTAAAATTTTTGTATGGTTTGTTGTAAAATATCCGCTTGTTTTTCTGCTTCTTCCAGATTCCAGTAATTTGTTTTGAATTGTATCATTCGTTTTTGCAGCGATTCGGCCACAGGACATAATCCTTTTTCATATATTTGCCATACGCCGTTTTTTTGTTGTACTTCGTTGCGGAAGAGAGGTTCGTCATAAGATAGCATCCATGCCGCATAATAGCCGTCTCCGCCGTTTTTTTGGAACAGGTCGCGCAACCTGAACCAATCCGTTTCGGGACGATCGGTTTCCAATGTAACGGAATAAGACCAATAAGAATTTTTATAACCTTCCGGTTCCATCTGCCTTTTCAATAAATCGGTCGAACAAACGACCTCATCAAAAATTTTGGCTACTTTTATCCGTTGTGCAACCAACTCTTCTATACGTTCCAGCTGAGCGAAAGCAACGGCAGCCTGTAGTTCCGACATGCGATAATTAAAACCTAAAGAAATATGCCGCGCATAGTTGGGACTTTGTATGTCTTGTCGTGTGATTTTACCTTGTTTTGCATTGACGCCTGCGTATCCTAAACAATTGAATCTGCGTGCTCTGTCGGCAAGATCTTCATCATTACAGATTAACATGCCTCCCTCACCGGCTGTCAGATGTTTACTGGCTTGAAAACTGTAGCTCGAAAAATGACCGAATTCTCCGACTAATTTTCCTTTGTATTCGCCCAGAAAACATTCGGCATTGTCTTCGATCAGGAAGATCTTGTGCGCGTTACAGATGGATAAAATTTCGTCGTAATCAGGGGGCAATCCGTATAACGCAACCGTGATGATCGCTTTTGTTTTAGGGGTAATTACTTTTTCAATAGCTTCGGGCGATATATTGAATGTATCTTTGTCGACATCGGCAAAGACGGGTACTGAATGATTATGTAAGACTGCAAGAGCTGTACTACTCATGGTAAGCGGCGGTACGATTACTTCATCGTCTGGTTTTATCCCGAGCGCAGCTAATGCGGTGTGTAGCGTTGCAGTCCCGTTGCAATGACCGATCGCATATTTTGCATGAAATGCGTCGGCAAATGTTTGCTCCAATTTGTTGTTAAAAATACTATTCAACGATGTTGCAAAGCCGTTATTCAAGACTTCTTCTACATACTGGCGTTCCAAATTAGATATTCTTTCCATTTTCGTTATTTTTTATACATGTCACTTCTTTTTACGCTTGCATTTATTTGTGCTATCTCCGGATGTTTTTGTAAAAGACTCAAAATATCTGTCAACGTAAATAATTGATTCTCTTTATATAAATGTGCATATATAATTTTTGCCATTTCATAATCTTCTTCCGTATCCATTGTCAGGCGAAGATAAGATAAATCATGCTCATTTGATATATTCAGCCCTTTAAAAATCTCCGGATGACGATACATGTATTGTGTTACATGTTCTCGTTCATAAGGGTCTTTCGAATAGATTTCGGACAATTTCAACGCCGCCATTGTAAACACCTCACAATCTAATCCCTCCGGAAAAGACGGAGGATTATTGTTGTATGCAAATTGTGTTTTCCCATTTTCTACCGGTTCGATCGTCCGATCAATCAACGTCGGCTCTTTAAACGGATCGTCGGCTGTGATACGAATAAGGATGTCTTCTTGTTTTAAACTCAAACTTTTGGCTGCTGCGTAATAACGATTCAACACATTATCTTCGCTTCCGCGAAAACAAGCAATGTGTTCTCTCGACGCCCATTCCACTAATTTATCATCTGAGCGATGAGTCGTAGTCGCCAACACGATCTTATCAATTTTCCGACAAAACGTCAGCCGGTCTATAACATGCCAGATAAGCGGTTTCCCGGATAAATCGGCGAAAATTTTATTCGGAAGACGAGTTGAGCTGCATCGAGCCTGAATGATCGCAACTTTCATTAAGTGATAAAATCAGGATCTACGTATTTTCTTATTTTTTCTCTTAACGTATCAATCGTCTCCCATTCCGTGTTTTCTCCGGAATTGTATTTGAATCCCGGTCTTACCTCTTTCGCATGAAAATGCTTCATGAATTTATTTCTGTCCCATATTGGTACTTGTGGTAAAATCGCATAATATTTACCGATATCGACTGTTGTAAAAGAATCTGCTTCCGTGATCATTTCTTCGTGAATCTTTTCTCCCGCCCGGATGCCTACCTTTTCGATTTTACATTCGGACGCAATCGCTTCAGCCAAATCCAAAATCCGGTACGACGGAATTTTCGGCACCCACAATTCACCGCCCCAGTGATTTTCTAATGCAAATAAAACCATATCGACTCCTGCTTCCAACGTGATGTTAAATCGTGTCATCCGTTCGTCCGTTATCGGAATTACGCCGGTTTTTCTTTTTTCCAAAAAGAAAGGAATAACGGAACCTCTTGACCCCATGACATTTCCATACCGAACCACAGAGAATTTTAAATTACGATTTCCTTTCATGTTGTTGGCTGCAATGAATAATTTATCCGAACAGAGTTTTGTGGCACCGTATAAGTTAATGGGCGCCGCCGCTTTATCTGTTGATAACGCAACTACGTTTTGAATGCCACATGTTAAAGCAGCATTAATGACATTCTGAGCACCCATAATGTTCGTTTTGATACATTCCATCGGATTATATTCAGCTGTCGGAACCTGCTTAAGTGCTGCTGCATGAATAATGGTATCAATACCTTCGCATGCCCGTTCTAACCGCTCGCCGTCTCTGACGTCGCCGATAAAATAACGCATTTGTGGATAACGCGCCTCAGAAAAAACCTGAGACATTTCAAATTGCTTTAATTCATCCCGGGAATAAACAATCAGACGTTTCACATGAGGATATCTTTCCAAAATCGTTTGAACGAATTTTTTTCCAAAAGAACCGGTTCCCCCGGTAATTAAAACGGATTGGTTATTTAGCATAATTCTTATAATATTTTAGTTATATAAATTGCCCTCTTGTTTTGTTTTTATTTTGATCCAACTTTCAGGAATTAAATCTGTCGCCTTTTCTCCATTATAAAAAAGATCCGGCGATATGATTATTTTTTCGACATATTGGTTTAGCCATGCTCTCCACCAGCTAAAAGTGCTATTAGCAATGATATTGTGTTTACATTTTGACATTAGAAACATGTCTTGCCAGGAATCCTCTTTCTTGTTCCAGTCAATGTAATGTACGTTAGCAAGTTGTAAATTTTCCTGAGCCCATTTTATGTCATTTGAAAAAATGAAAAAAACAGGATTCTCAACCATTTGTTCTATTTTTTTGATGGCTTCGATATAGTATGTAATATTACAGATATTGCCAACATAATTTATATTAGATGAACTTAGATAATCGCCTCTTCTTATGTGTATTGATATGCTATTTTCCTCTTTGATTATATCATAAAGCTCCTTACTTTTCGAAGAAAG
>JAIRRK010000149.1 GCA_031256015.1 Dysgonamonadaceae bacterium | reverse complement strand
ATCTTTGCAGATAATGTTGCAATCGGTACCGATATTTATATCTTCTCAGATACAGGACTTTGTTTCTATAGAGAAAAAGCAAATACAACGTCCGTAACGATAGATGTTTCTCGGTTGGTGTCCGGAAGATATTATCTGAAAATAGGCAAGACCGGAAAGGTTATTATTAAAAGGTAGTTTAAATTACCTGTGATAAATAAGAAGTAACAGCAGATAGAAATATTGAACTATCTGCTGTTATTTTATGAAAGCAGGTCATCCACTTGAAATAAATTAACACAAAATTCATTTACGGAATAGGCGTGGAGCCTCCTCTTTTTATACACATTTACTATCTTTGTGCGTTTTTTGGGGTTATATTCCAAATTTTTCGATATGAAACTGCGATTTTTAAGTCTTGCGAGTGGAAGTAGCGGCAACTGCTATTACTTCGGTACGGATGAGTACGGTATTTTATTGGATGCCGGAATCAGTTTACGTACGATAAAGAAAGTCCTGAAAGAAAATCATATCGGTTTGGAGCAAATCATGGCCGTTTTTGTTACTCACGACCATACCGACCATATAAAGGCAGTCGGAGGATTGGGCGAAAAATACGGTATCCCTATTTTTGCAACGGAATCGGTTCATAACGGCATCAACAATAGCCGGTTTATCGGAAACAAACTTTATACTTCCCGATCAACAATAAAAAAGGGAGAAACTGTTCTTGTCAAAGAATTTCGGATTACGGCCTTTGATGTTCCTCACGATGCAAGTGATTGTGCAGGCTATTTGATTCAGTATAAAGACCAAAGGTGCGTTTTGGCTACCGATATGGGACGTATTACGGAAACTGCCGCGCATTATATTCGCACAGCCAACCATTTAATTATCGAAGCCAACTACGACGAGGAAATGCTTAACAACGGAAATTATCCCGCCTTTTTGAAGGAAAGAATCAGAAACGGAAACGGACATTTATGTAATAAGGAAACCGCAAGCTTTTTGGCCGATAACTTCGATTTGCATATAAAAAATATTTGGCTTTGTCATCTGAGTAAAGATAATAATCGTCCGGATTTAGCTTATGAAGCGGTAGAAACCGCATTTAACCGATGTGGCATTCGCATCGGCTTCGATGTAAATGTAACTGCTTTAAAAAGAACAACTCCCTCCGAGCTGTACATCCTGGAATAGATTATTTCTTCCTGAAAGAAAAACTCCACAATGCAACGAAGACCAACAACGCATTGAGAAGCAACAATTCATATCCCATCCGGTAATTCATCTTTTCTTTCAATAACTCATTAACAACAAAACAGATAATCGGTGCCGACAGACAAACAACGGGAGTTATCTTATCCCAAGTTTTCCTTTTTGTCAGTATGCCGAAGGCAAACAACCCCAACAGCGGTCCGTAGGTGTAAGAGGCAATCATGTAAATGGCATCAATCACGCTTGTATTGTTGATGGCATGAAAGAGAACCATAATCAGAATAAATGCGAAGGAAATACCGATATGTACTTTGTGACGAATCTTTTCGGCTTCCTTTTCTTTGTATTTATCGATATTCAGGAAATCGACACAAACAGAGGTTGTTAATCCGGTTAACGCGGAATCGGCTCCGGCAAATGTAACCGCGATTATTCCGATGATAAAAAAGACAACGGAAATACTTCCGAAATAACCGTCGGTTACCAACATCGGCAATATATTATCGTTCAACGCGGGCAAATCAATCGAATTGGCCGAGGCGTAATGAAGCAAAAGTACTCCGACACAAAGAAAAACCAGATTAACCGGAATGAAAAATAAACTTAATGTGCAAATATTCTTTTGCGCATCCTTCAAACTTTTACAGGAAAGATTCTTTTGCATCATCTCCTGATCAATACCCGTCATTGCGATGGTAATGAAACATCCGCTCAAAAACTGTTTGAAGAAATTTTGACGTGAAAACCAATCATCAAAAACAAATATGCGGGAATGAGAACTTTCCTTTACGGAATCAATCAATCCGGGGAAATCGAGGTTTAATCCTTTCGACAGTTGATATAAAATAATAATTAAAGCCGCTATTAAAACAAGGGTTTGCAGAATATCCGTCCAAACAAGTGTACGTATTCCGCTTTTGTAAGTGTACAACCAAATCATTCCCAAAAAGCCGGCTGCCGTCACAAGAAAAGGAATGTTCCATGCATCAAAGACATAAGTTTGCAGAATCAATACTGCCAGATACAGCCGAACGGCCGCCAAAACAGTTCTCGAAAGCAGAAAAAAGGCCGCTCCCGTTTTGTAGGAATATTTTCCCAATCGCACATTCAAATAAGAGTATATGCTTGTTACATTCAGTTTATAGTAAACAGGAAGAAGAACAAATGCAATGATCAGGTAGCCGGCTATAAATCCGAAAACCATTTGCATATAAGTCATATCGAAGTTCCTCACCATTCCCGGAACCGAAACAAAAGTGACTCCCGATATGGATGCTCCCAACATTCCCAAAGCAACGGCAAACCACGGCGATTTCTTATCCCCCAAAAAGAATGCCGCATTGCCCGAATGTTTTTTACTTATGATAAAAGACACTGCAAAAAGAACCCCGAAATAAGCTGTGATGATTAAAAGACCCCGGATTGATGTCATTGTTCGAAATTACAAAATCAAGTTCAAATTCTTTATTTTTGCGTAAAAGTATTACATTTGTTCGAGAATAAAGTAAATCCATGAAGAAAATAGGATTATTATCCGACACGCATGCTTATTGGGATGAAAAATATCAAACATATTTTTCGGAATGTGACGAGATTTGGCATGCCGGAGATATTGGGAGCGAGGACGTTTTAAACCGATTGGAAAAAATTAAACCGGTAAGAGCCGTTCACGGAAACATAGACGATTATCACATACGAGCCATCTGTCCGAAAACGTTGCGGTTCCGAGAAGAAAATGTCGATGTTTTGTTGACTCATATCGGCGGTTATCCGGGAAAGTATGCTCCCGAAATAAGACAGGAAATAGAGGCAAATCCTCCGAAATTGTTTGTTTGCGGACATTCGCATATTCTGAAAATCATGTACGATAACCGGCGGGATATGTTGTGTGTAAATCCGGGAGCCGCAGGGAAATATGGATTTCATCAGGTTCGAACTTTACTTCGTTTTGCTATTGACGGAAGTGAAATAAAGAATATGGAAATTATAGAATTAAAAGCATGAAACCGATTCAAATGGTCGATTTGACCACTCAGTACGAAAAAATTCAAAAAGAAATGGATGACGCCATCTTGAAGATTGTCCGTTCGGGTGAGTACATCAACGGAGAAATCGTTCGGGAATTTGCCTCTGAATTGTCCGACTATATAGGAGTAAAACACGTTGTTCCGTGCGCCAACGGAACCGATGCCCTTCAGATTTCACTGATGGCGTTGGATTTACATCCGGGCGATGAGGTAATTGTTCCGGCATTTACTTACGCGGCAACAGCAGAAGCCGTTGCTCTGTTGGGGCTTACTCCCGTTTTGGTGGATGTCGATTCTTCGACTTTCAACATCGATGTCGATAAAATAGAAAGAGCTGTTTCCGGCAAAACGAAGGCGATTATTCCGGTGCATTTGTTCGGGCAGTGCGCAAACATGGAGCCTTTG
>JAIRRK010000052.1 GCA_031256015.1 Dysgonamonadaceae bacterium | reverse complement strand
AACAGCGATAGAAATAAAAATTTTCTTCATGATTATAATTTTTTAGAATGAATATATTTGCTATATAAATAGCCTTTTGAAATTGTTTATAGTTGAATGAATGATACGGCACGGATTGCTTCCTCTCCCTCTTGCCGCAAACAAGGAGGCGGCCGCCCGCTCTCCGCATAAAGTTCATCGAGCGCAACAAAAAGCGCACGAAGCATGGTGCGACGCCAATAATAAAACGACGCACAGAGAATGGGAAAAATATCTTTGTACCTGTTCCGGCAGAATAAAAATCGGTATGTTTTTTCGTACTGTTTGCGCATGTCGCACACTCGTGCGCCCGCGTTCTTAATTATAGGTGTGTGTGTGTGTGTTTAAGAAAATATTCGTAACTTCCAAATTTTCAAGAGAAAAAATGAAAGAAAAAGCACTCTTTTTTTCAGTTATATTGTTTTTGAGATTCATATTAATTTGTTGCTCGATTCACAAATATTTCGCTTCCGGGTACAAAACTAATCACTTTTTTTTAATATTTTGCAAAATCAAGAGAAAAAAGAAGAAAAAAGTTGAGGGTCCTACCCAAAAAGCTGCGTGGAGTGCCATAATCCCGAGTTGCGGCTGCGGCTTGCTTCTTTCTCTTTAGTATGTAGGCAAGTGCTGCCTAGATGATAGGCAAGTAATGCCTGTGAGCGTAGGCAAGTAATGCCTGTGAGTGTAGGCAATTCTTAATTATTCACTTTTCATTTTTAATTCTTTTCGCATCAAGGCAAAGAAGAAGGAGAAAGCGCAGCCCGAGATTATGGTGCTTTGCGTACACTTTTGTAAGCGGTATCAGCCCGATTCGAAAACCATTTCATTATCGCTTTCGCCCGATTCGAAAACGATTCATTCATCCTTTTTTTGAATAAGGAAATGGATGTAACATCAGCCATCGATAGCGCGTAAACCAACAAATAATCTCCGGCATCGATAATGGCAACAACGGAACAAAGTTTGTTTTTATCCGCCACCGAAATGAATCCGTAACGTATCGGAGAAAGATTTCTTTGAACAAAAGTCAATATATCGTCTTTTACGTAATAATTGTATTGATAAATATTTTCGCCGAATGTAGTATCTTTTTGTTTCGCATAAATCCGAATTTCTTCGGGCAGAGACGAAAGCATCGTATCTTTGAGTATTTTCCGGTTTTCCGGATTATCAATTACGACCGATTCGTTATATAACGGACGCATTTTCCCTCTTGTTTTGGAAAAATATTCTATCCCTTTCAGCGTACTTAGTGCCAATGTTTCATTCAATAAAGCTAATTTTTCTTCGTTTGTCCATGCCGTTTTCGTTGCGAAAAAAGGTTTTTCATACAGACTGAGTGTTTCCACAAAATTCGACGGTTTTATTTCCGACAAAGATGCTTCAACCATTTCTTTGAGTCCCTTATGGTTGGGAAGAAGAATCGGAACATTGTCTTTTGTTTGAGTTTCAATGATGATTTTCTCTGAAATAAGTTTTCTCAAATAATCCGAATGAACCAAATCGACCAAAGAATCGGAAGCGATAGCGAAAAAGGGGAAGAAAATAAAAACTATAATTCCTGCAGTAATTTTATTCATCGGTCGGTTTTGTTTTCAGTACTTTATTTTTTGCCGCCGTAGCTTGAAACTCTTTCAAATAAAAAGGTTCGAAATAAGCAGCCTGCACAAAGTTTTTCTCCGAGCAGGCTTTTTCCGATAAAGAAGCCATTTTGTCGGCCGACGGAAAAATGTCATCCATAAAGATTGCATTTTCCGAGTGTATTATTTCTTTGCATTTATCGGAGCCGTCTCCGAAAAATACCATTTTCCCGGAAGCCAAATACTCCCGATAGCTGTTTTCCTCTACAATATCGGCCCGAACCGCCCTGATTTCATTCAAATGCGAATCATAAATGGCAGAATAAACTTCCATGCGGCGGGCATCAATCATGGGACAGAAACAACTTTCTTCATCTCGAATCTGCTCCAAAGCGGAAAGTGTCATTATTTTCAAAGTGGGGATGGCAATCAGAGGAACATTTAATCCGTAACAAAGTCCCTTCGCATAAGAAACACCTATCCGCAATCCGGTATACGATCCGGGACCGGCACTTACGGCAACCGCATCCGGTTTCAGGTTGTTTTTTCGCATAAAATCCATCGCTTCTTTTCCGTATACCCCTATCAAAGACACATGCGAAACCTTCTCTGTTTGAATACGATTGAAAACAATTTCTTCATTAACAGATACTGCTAAAGAACACGCTTTTGTTGAAGTTTCGATATTTAAAATACAAGCCACTTTGAAGAAAAAATAAATTTTAGGAAGCAAAGTTATTCATTTTATCGCATAAAAAACCTATTTTTGCAAAAACAATTACCAATGATTCAATCAATGACGGGATACGGGAAAGCCACTCTTGAGCTTCCTGCGAAAAAAATACACGTGGAAATAAAATCTTTGAACAGTAAACAACTCGATATTAACATGCGTATTCCGAGTGCTTACAAAGAGAGGGATTTAGATATACGAACGATTCTCTCTCAAACTGTTGAAAGAGGCAAAGTCGATTTCACTTTGCACATTGAATACACCGACGCAACTGCTTCATCCGGTATCAATCAAGAAGCCGTAAAGAGTTATTACGAGCAAATAAAGGAAATAGCTCAAAATCTGCAGATAAATATGCCGACTGATTGTTTTTCCATCATTCTTCGCTTACCGGAAACAATCAAAACAGAGATAGTCGAATTAGATGAAAAAGAATGGATTGCAATCAAAAAAACCATTAATAAAGCGTTGGAAGAGTTTGCCGCATTCCGTATTCAAGAAGGTAAAATGCTGGAGGAAATATTTCAAACTAAAATAAAGAACATCAAGGAATTATTGATTGGTGTAGACAAATATGAAGCGGAACGAATCGAAAAAATCAAACAACGAATAAATGACTCGATAAAAAAATTGGAACTGTCATCATACGATGAAAATCGCTTCGAGCAGGAAATGATTTTTTATATCGAACGATTGGACATCAATGAAGAAAAAAATCGTCTGAGTAATCACCTGTCCTATTTTTTGGAAACAATGGCAACCGAAAATAGTCCCGGACGAAAACTCGGATTTATTGCTCAGGAAATCGGGCGCGAGATTAACACTCTGGGGTCTAAATCAAATCATGCCGAAATGCAAAAGATTGTCGTAAAAATGAAAGATGAATTAGAGCAGATTAAGGAACAAATATTGAATGCTTTATAAAAACAAACTAAAACTTTTTTGACCATAAGACTGTCACATGAAAAACGGTAAATTAATTATTCTTTCAGCTCCTTCAGGCTCGGGAAAATCAACAATAATCAATGCGATTTTGACAAGAGGACTCCCTTTGAAGTTTTCTATTTCAGCAACAAGTCGCCCTCCTCGAGGAGAGGAAAAAGACGGAGTCGAATATTATTTTCATACTCCTGACGAATTTAGAAAACGGATTTCAAATAACGATTTCCTCGAATACGAGGAAGTTTATCCCGATCGATTCTACGGAACTTTGCGTTCGGAAGTGGAAAAAGATTTGAAAGAAGGAAATAACGTTATTTTGGATGTGGATGTGGCCGGAGGATTAAATATGAAAAAAATATACGGCAATCAGGCTTTACTTGTTTTTATTCAGCCTCCTTCTATCGAAGCACTTAAAGAAAGACTGGAAAAAAGAGGAACAGACTTACCTCAAGTGATTGAAGACCGAATTTCGAAAGCATCTTACGAAATGAGTCTGGCTCCTCGTTACGACAGAGTGGTCATAAACGATGATTTGGAAAAAGCAATTATACACACAGAACTTATTATATCAAATTTTATTAAGTAAAAATCAGTATGAAAATTGGAGTATTTCCGGGGTCTTTTAACCCGGTACACATCGGGCACTTAGCTGTTGCCAATTACATTGTTGAATATGAAGAGTATGATGAAATTTGGTTTCTCATTACTCCAAAGAATCCTTTAAAAAAGAAAAACGACTTCTTGAATCAAGAACTTCGTCTGGAACTAATTGAAAAATCCATTCAAGGATACGATAAATTTAAAATCTGTACGATAGAATGGAACATGCCGCAACCAACTTATACAATTAACACGCTGCAAAAATTAAGGATGACTTATCCTCAAAATAACTTCGAGTTAATTATCGGTGCCGATAATTGGGGAACTATCCACAGATGGAAAGATTATCAAATAATTTTGAAAAATTTCAGAGTATTAATCTATCCCAGAAGAGGCTCCGAGCGCATTTATTTCAATCATCCCAATGTGAGTCTGATTGAAAAAGCACCTTTAATCGAAATTTCTTCATCGGTTATACGATACGCATTGAAAAAAGGAAGAGATATGCGTTTCTATATGCCTACAGGCACTTTTGAACGAGTGAAAGAAACCGATTTTTTTAATTGTGATACGGATGAAACAACAGAAATCCAAGAATAAATTCACCGTCCAAGAAGATAAAAAGTTATCAATAATTGGAACTATATCAGATAAATACGTGCATTAATCGTTTTTTCTTAGTCTATTTTTATAATAATATGCTACCTTTGTATCTAAATTCTTCAAAAAATAAATATGAATGTAACCGATTTAAGTGAACAGGAAATATTTCGCAGACAAAGTTTAGAAGAACTTCGCAACAGAGGGATTAATCCTTATCCCGCAGAAGAATTTCCTGTAGATGCCTATTCCACTGAAATAAAGAAAGATTTTAACGACGATGCCCCGAAAAAAGAAGTATCCATTGCCGGCCGGATGGTGAGCCGACGCATTATGGGAAAAGCTTCTTTTGTTGAATTGCAAGACACCGAGGGCCGGATACAATTATATATCAGTCGCGACGATATTTGTCCCGATGAAGATAAAGAATTATATAATACCGTATTTAAGAAACTGTTGGATATAGGCGATTTTGTCGGAATAACCGGTTATGTTTTCAGAACTCAAATGGGTGAAATATCCGTACATGTTGAAACATTAACCGTTCTCGCCAAATCTTTACGGCCGCTCCCTATCGTCAAATACAAAGACGGAGTGGCTTACGACGCTTTCGAAAACCCGGAAATGCGTTACCGTCAACGATATGTCGATTTAATTGTCAACGAAGGAATCAAAGATATTTTCCTGAAACGAACGAAAATATTTAATTCGATGCGTCATTTTTTCAACGAAAGAGGTTACATCGAAGTGGATACTCCCGTTTTGCAGAGTATCCCGGGAGGTGCGGCGGCACGACCATTCATCACCCATCACAACGCGCTGGATATTCCTTTGTATTTACGTATTGCCAACGAATTATATCTGAAAAGACTAATCGTTGGAGGATTCGAAGGCGTATACGAGTTTTCCAGAAACTTCCGAAATGAAGGAATGGACAGAACGCACAATCCGGAATTTACCGTGATGGAGATTTATGTCGCTTATAAAGATTATAATTGGATGATGACTTTTACCGAACAAATGCTGGAAAGAATCTGCATGGACGTATTAGGAACAACCGAAGTTCAGATGGGCGACAACACAATCAGTTTCAAAGCTCCTTTCAGAAGGGTGACGATGATTGACGCAATTAAGGAAAATACCGGAGTCGATATCGCAGGAATGAATGAAGAGGAACTGCGCGAAGTTTGCAAAAAATTGCATATCGAGCAGGATGCTACAATGGGAAAAGGAAAATTGATTGACGAGATTTTCGGAGAAACAAGTGAAAAAAAATACATTCAACCTACTTTCATTACCGATTATCCCAAAGAAATGTCTCCTCTGTGTAAAGAGCACCGAGCAAATCCGGAACTTACCGAACGTTTCGAATTGATGGTAAACGGAAGTGAATTGGCAAATGCCTATTCCGAATTAAACGACCCCATCGATCAACGAGTACGCTTTGAGGAACAACTGAAGTTATCGCAAAAAGGAGACGATGAAGCAATGTTTATCGATCAGGATTTCCTTCGTGCCTTGGAATATGGAATGCCGCCTACATCCGGAATGGGTATCGGGATGGACCGCCTGGCAATGCTGCTGACCGGACAAAGAACCATTCAAGAAGTTCTTTTATTCCCGCAAATGCGTCCCGAA
>JAIRRK010000189.1 GCA_031256015.1 Dysgonamonadaceae bacterium | reverse complement strand
ATATCCATCGAATACAACGAGAAAGAAGTCCAACTGAATATAAGCGGATTGAATAAACAAAAATAAAATCATAATCTGTCGATAGCAGCCGACATCAAAGCTTTAAACGACACCATTTATTCCTGTATTCGATGGAAAGAAAATAAAAACGGACGATACAAAGGAGATTTGGATTTTAACTCTCATTTTTCGTTGGAAAATAATCGGCTGACGAATATTTTTATCGAATTCGAACCTTCCAAGTTAGTTTTCAACGATTCTTTGTGGATAGTTTCTCCCACTGTTATCGAATACAAAGATAAACGATTGAATATCGACAATTTCGAGGCTTCCCACAATCAACAAAAAATAAAGATGGACGGATATATTTCCGAAGATCCGGATGATGAAATCAAAATCAATTTGAATAAGGTAAATCTGGATTATATTTTTAAGTCACTGAATATCAAAGCTCTTACATTCGGAGGAATCGCCAGCGGATTTGTCTCAGCCAAAGATGTTTATAAAACCCGACAACTTTCTACGGAATTAAATGTCGACCATTTTTCTTTTAATAGTACGCCGTTGGGTGATTTGCAATTGGACGGAGTGTGGATCGATGAAGAACAAGGTATTCAAATGAAAGGATTCATTTTCGATAATGACAACAGTTTTGTTAATGTCGACGGTTTTATTTATCCCGTGAAGGAAGAGTTATCTATCTTGTTTGATGCTAAAAACACCAATGCGGCTTTTCTTCGCAAATACCTGAATAATATTGTCCGGGAATTTTCAGGCAATTTAACGGGTAAACTTCGGTTGTTCGGAGATTTGAACAACCCGACCGTAGAAGGAAACATTTTTGTCGAGAGCGGACGATTCGGAGTTGAATTTCTGAATACGTACTATACTTTTACCGACTGGGTAAGATGTACGCCCGATAAAATCAGCATCAATAACACCTTGCTTTACGATCAATACGGAAATAAAGCGTTGGCGAACGGCCATGTGACGCACAAATTATTTGATGATTTTAAGTTCGACTCAAACTTAACTTATGAAAACTTCATGATTTTCGATGCGACACAAAAAACCAATCCTGTATTTTACGGACCTGTGTTTGGCACCGGAACGGCTTCAATTAAAGGAACGGAAGATTTGGTACACATCGATGTTTCTTTGTATAACACCGAAAAAACGCATCTCACACTTAACCTCATGGACGAAGTCGATATTGTTGATTACGATTTCATTAATTTCATTCAGAAAGAAAAAAACGATGCCGGCAAATCGGATCCTTGGCATTTCGAATCAAAAAAATCGGCCGATTCGAATAGCGGATTTGAAACGGATATCCGACTGAATTTGAATATCAATGCAAATAATCAGGCCAATGTGGATATTATAATGGATCCGGCTTCGGGAGATAAAATCACCGGCACCGGAAGCGGAAACATACAAATTCTGTACGGAACATACATCCCGATGAAAGTAATCGGAAGTTACAGAATAGAAAGAGGACGATATAACTTCAGCTTTCAACAGGCTTTATTCCGCCGATTTGAAATCGAAGAAGGCAGTTCCATTACTTTCAGAGGTAATCCTTATACGGCCGATTTGAATATAAAAGCCGCTTATACCGTAAGTGCCAATTTGGGCGATTTGGATCAGCAATTGCTGTTGATAAGTGCTCGAAATAACATTCCGGTTAATTGTGTGCTTTTGTTGACCGGACCATTGGAACAACCGGTTATTGATTTTGATATTCAATTACCGAGTTCCACTCCCGAGTTGGAGCGGCAAGTGAAAAGTTATATCCGGACGGATGATATGATGAACCGACAAATTGTTTATCTGCTGGTTTTAGGACGATTTTATACTTCTCCCGAATATGCTCGCGACAATTCGGGATTCAATAACGATTTATCGTATCTTACATCAACCATATCCAATCAAATATCAAACATGCTGGGCAGTTTGAGCGATAAATTCCAAGTCGGAACAAAATTTCATCAGTCGTACGAAGGAGAAGAAGCCAATACCGAAATAGAATTACTCTTGTCGAGTACGCTGCTGAATAACCGATTAATAATCAACGGTAACTTCGGATACATTGACAATATCTATACTCAATCGCAAGACAACAACAATTTATCGCTCGTGGGAGATTTTGATATCGAATACAAATTGACTCCGGGCGGAGAAATACGGTTAAAAGGATTTAACCGTTACAATTACAGAAATTATTTCAGTACAAGCCCGGAAATGACTCAAGGTTTCGGAATTTTATTCCGGAAAGATTTTAATAACCTGAAAGATCTTTTCGGTAAAAGAAGAAGAATCCGCTTGATAAATCTCCCGGAGGAAAATGAAACTCCGGTTGCTCCGGATTCGGAGTCAAATCCATAGTTTCATTCATCCGCCGGTTATCCTTTTTAATCCCGATAACGATTTAATTTGCTCAGGTATTTACCGATAATATCAAATTCCAGATTAACAACCGTTCCTTCTTTTATTTGATGAAAATTCGTAAACTCATACGTATAGGGAATAATGGCAACCTGAAAACTATTATCTTTTGAATTTACAACCGTTAAACTGACTCCATTTACACAAACAGAACCTTTTTCTACGGTCATATAGCCTTGTGCGGCCATTTCTTTATTAATTTCATATTCAAAAGTAAAATACCAACTCCCGCCGTTTTCTTCCACTTTTGTACAAACAGCCGTTTGATCGACATGTCCTTGAACAATATGTCCGTCCAAGCGTCCGTTTATTTTCATACTGCGTTCCAGATTCACTTTATCTCCTATCTCCAAAAGCCCCAAATTGGTTTTATCCAAAGTTTCTTTGATTGCCGTTACGGTGTAAGTATCATCCGTTAAGCGGACAACGGTCAAACAAACTCCGTTATGAGAAACACTTTGATCGATTTTTAATTCGTTCACGAAAGAACATTTCAATGTTAAATGCAAATTACCTCGATCCGATACTTTATCAACAACTATGGCTGCTTCTTCAACTATTCCTGAAAACATATTTTTATATTTTTAAAATCGGAATCAAAGATAAATAATTTGAATCATATATTGAATTTTTTTATCTAATTTTGGCCTCGGATTTAATCTAAAAAAAATGGAATATCTATTATTAATCGGCGGCCTCATTCTTTTAGTTGTCAGCGGAAATTATTTGGTCGAGTCGGCAGTTGATATAGCAAAAAAGTTTAAATTATCGTCTCTGACTATCGGAATGACAATCGTTGCATTCGGCACTTCGGCCCCCGAATTAATGGTTAGTGTACAAGCAGCTCTCAACGGTTTTCCCGAAATTGCATTGGGAAATGTAGTCGGGTCGAACATTGCCAACATCGGATTGATATTAGGATTAACGGCACTTATACTTCCCATCAAAACAAGTCGCCGGTCGGTAAAAATCGATTGGCCCTTTTTAGTCCTCATTTCCATATTATTGGTTGTATTCGCATGGAAAGGGAGCTTCGATCGCATCGAAGGTGCCGTTGCCGTATTATTGTTAATCCTTTTTACGTTCCGCTCAATAAAAAGCAGTCGGCAAAGTCAGGAAGAAGAAAAAGAGTCGTCGCTTCCCCGCCGATCGATTCAGCTTAGTGTTGTAATATTCATCATAGCCTGTATCGGCTTGGCTTACGGTGCCGACTTCATGGTACAAGGTGCATCCGCAATCGCAACCAAGCTCGGAATTTCGGAAAGAGTAGTTTCTGTTCTTATAGTCGGAGTAGGAACCAGTTTGCCGGAGTTAACCGCTTCGGTTATAGCGGCAATCAAAAAAGAAGACGACATGTCGTTGGGTAATATTATCGGATCGAACATTTTTAATATTTTAGCCGTATTGGGAATAAGCAGCCTGATTAAACCGATCGCGTTTTCGGATACCGGTTTTCATTCCGATTTCATTTGGATGCTGTTTTTTGCAGTGTTTCTTTATTTCGGAATAATCAATGTCAACGACAATATCCGAAAATTCAAGGATACGAAAAAAATAAAAGCTTTATTCAGTACGGATAACGGATTAGTCGGACGTATATGGGGAGGACTGGCCGTCACGCTGTATATCATTTACGCTGTTCTTCAGTTTGTGCCGAAAAGTTAAAGTTCACGCAAACCGTTGAATTTAGAGAATAGATACGTAATTTTGCCGGAATTATTCACCTTTTCAATAAGATTCGGAAAACGATTATGCGGAAAATACCCAACCTGCGACTGTCTGTCGTTTTAACTTTAATGTTCCTGTTTCGTCCCTTTTTTGTCGGCGATGCTCAAAATCGAAACGCTTCTTTAGAATCGGATGACGTCCTGAAAGTATCGGATTCTTATCGGCTATACCTTGATTTAAATCTTCAAAACGAACTGAGTTACGAAGCTTTTGAACAAGCATATACCGGTTATCAAAAACTCTCCGTAAAAAATCCGATTCTTACGTTAATCGACTTTTCCAAAGCTTCCTCCAAAGAAAGAATGTATGTAATAGATATGGAACAAAAACGTGTTTTATATCAAACATACGTGGCTCACGGAAAAAAGAGCGGGAACAATTATGCTACTTCTTTTTCCAATAAAATGGGCTCACAACAGAGTTCGTTGGGATTTTTCCTGACAGGCAATACGTACAAAGGAAGAGCCGGTTACTCGCTTGTTTTGGAAGGTTTAGAGAAAGGTATCAACGATAAAGTCAGAGCCAGAGGCGTGGTTATTCACGGAGCAGATTATGCCAATCCGGAGACAATCAAATCGTCCGGACGATTAGGTCGAAGCTTCGGATGTCCCGCTCTGCCCGAAAAAATAAGTAAAACAATTATCGATACCATCAAAGAAGGGTCGGTTCTTTATGCTTATTCCGACCGGTTTAATCAACATTATTTGAAAAACAGCAGCGTCCTCTCTTTCAAAAAAAGTTGATTCGAACAGGCTTTCTTTTTTCTGCTATATTTATGACTGAAAAAACAACCTTTTCGTTCCTTTTTTGTTATTAATGCGATATATAATTTTGTTCAATTAAAATAATTAGTTATGAAACGTAATTTGTTTTTAGTGAGTATTTTTACTCTATTGCTTACAATGAATGCATGCGGACCGAAACAAAGCTCGAAAGCCGAGGTTGCCGCCATGGCCGATAATTCTCAAAACTCATTGGATTGGGAAGGAACTTATACCGGAGTTATACCTTGTGCCGATTGTGCCGGAATCGCCGTTCGTATTGATTTGGCCTCCGACAATACGTATAAAATGGAAGAGATTTATCAGGGAAAAGGTGACAGTGCCACAATAAGAACGGAAGGGAAATTTGCGTGGGATAACAATGGAAGTATCATCACTTTGGAGCCGACAACACAAAACAATACCGATAATTATCCCGAAAAGATGAAGGCGGGCGAAGGTTTTCTTACTTTGTTGGATAAAGAAGGTAATGAAATCGTCGGTGATTTGGCGTCAAATTATGTACTCGGAAAGGTTAATAAAGAGTTGGTTGAAAAATACTGGAAATTAACCGAATTAATGGGACAGCCGATAAATCGGAACAGTCAAGGTAAAGAGGCTTTCATGACTTTACAAGTGGACGGAAACCGAATACACGGAAATTTCGGATGCAATTCCTTCAATGGAACCTATGAAGTGAAAGCCGGAAATTGCATTTCGTTTTCTCGAATGGCTTCTACAATGATGATGTGTCCGAATATGACAGTAGAACAACAATTCGGGGAAGCTCTTCAACAAGCCGACAATTACAGCTTAAATGCCGATACCCTAATACTGAACAAAACCGGAATGACTCCATTAGCCCGTTTTGAAGCCGTATACATGAACTAAGCATTATATTTATCTTATTCTATCGGAAAGATGTTCTTTCACAAAGAGCATCTTTTTTTTATTATAATATTTTTTATAACTTTGCGACTCAAGAAAATAATCTCTTATGATAAATAAAATCAACTCGCTTCTATCGGAAATTCAAGATTTAACGGTTAACAGTCTTGAAGAATTGGAAGTTTTACGCATCAAATATTTAAGTAAAAAAGGAGAAATTTCTTCCTTAATGAACGATTTCAGAAATGTTGCCGCCGAACGGAAAAAAGAAATCGGACAAAGTCTCAATCTATTGAAAAACGAGGCTCAAGCCAAAATTAACGAATTAAAGGATTTATTGGAAAGTCAGAATACAACGGAAGAATCTTTGGATTTAACCCGAACGGCTTATCCTTATCATACAGGAACGCGCCATCCGTTGACAATCATTCAAAAACAGATTATCGATATTTTTTCCCGACTCGGATTTTCTATCGCCGAAGGACCGGAAATTGAAGATGACCGACATGTGTTTTCAGCGTTGAATTTCGCGGATGACCATCCCGCCCGCGATATGCAGGATACCTTCTTCATCCAACACGGTGCTGACCTTTTATTGCGTACACACACCTCCTCGGTTCAAATACGTGTTATGGAAAACTCGCAACCGCCGATTCGAATCATTTGTCCCGGAAGAGTTTATCGTAACGAAGCCGTTTCTTATCGTGCTTTGTGCGCCTTCCATCAATTGGAAGCACTTTATATAGATAAAAATGTTTCGTTCAAAGATTTGAAACAGGTTTTGATGTTCTTTGCCAAAGAAATGTTCGGGCCGGAAACAAAAATTCGTTTGCGTCCGTCTTACTTTCCATTTACCGAGCCCAGTGCGGAAATGGATATAAGCTGTAACTTATGCGGCGGAAAAGGATGTCCCTTCTGTAAACATACCGGTTGGGTGGAAATTATGGGATGCGGAATGGTTGACCCGAATGTTCTCGAAAACTGCGGTATTGACAGTAAACTATATTCAGGTTATGCTTTGGGGATGGGTAT
>JAIRRK010000141.1 GCA_031256015.1 Dysgonamonadaceae bacterium | reverse complement strand
TTTTACTAAATTCGGCTATTTCATCCAGAAACAATACGCCGTTATGTGCCAGACTGATTTCGCCCGGCTGCGGATAAGAGCCTCCTCCAACCATTGCGACACTCGAAATAGTGTGATGCGGACTCCGAAAAGGACGCGTCGCGATTAACGAACCGTTGTGATTGATTTTCCCCGCAACAGAATGAATTTTGGTTGTTTCCAAACTTTCACTCAGCGACAGCGGAGGTAAAATGGAAGGAATCCTCTTTGCCAACATGCTCTTTCCTGCTCCGGGCGAACCGATAAGAATTAAATTATGTCCTCCGGCACAAGCAACTTCCATTGCGCGTTTCGCATTTTCTTGTCCCTTTACCTCCGAAAAATCCCATTGAAAATCCCTTTGATTCAAATAAAATTCCTTTCTCGGGTCGACAACAGTTCGTTCCAACGAAATTTCTTCATTAAAAAACCGGATGACTTCATTTATGCTGTCAGCACCATAAACCTCGATATCTTTTACTACGGCGGCTTCGCGGGCGTTCTCTTTAGGGAGGATAATTCCTTTGAAACCGTCTTCCCGAGCTTTGATGGCTATCGGCAAAATACCTTTCACCGGTTTAAGTAATCCGTCGAGAGACAGCTCTCCGATAATGATAAAGTCTCCTATTTTGTCCGGTTTTATTTTTTCGGCACCGGCAAGTATTCCGATTGCAAGAGGCAAATCGTAAGCGGCTCCTTCTTTTCGAATATCGGCCGGTGCCATGTTAATCACAATTTGTTTACGCGGAAATTTTATTCCGTTAAAATCCAACGCCGAAGTGATGCGTTCGTGCGATTCTCGAATGGATACGTCGGGCAATCCGACCAAAAAGAATTTGATTCCTTTGTTGCAATTGACTTCTATTGTAATAGTCGTGGCATTTACTCCCTGAAGAGCTGCCGTGTAAGTTTTTACCAGCATGGCAATTAAACAGTTAAGATGGTTAAAAAATATGTTGTTTGTCCGGTTTATCTATTTCCCGGATTCTATCTTTTCTTCAAGTAATATTTGTATTTCTTTTACCGGAATATGCGATGCCCGTATCACTCCTTCTTCATCGATTAAAAAATAATCGGGGAGGATACTGATATTATAAGCAAAAATAGAAGAAGAGGCCAATCCCAAGGTATCAATTGCCTGTAACCAATTGATTTTATGTTCTTCCGCTATTTTTTCCCGGTCATCCGGATTTTCATCGAAAACAAGGCTTAATATCTCCACCTTTTTTCTGTCGTATTTTTTGTACAAATCATCCAATACCGGATGATCTTCGTTACAAGCTTCGCTTCCCGGTTTTTCAAAGGCCAAAATCAAATGCCGTCCATGAAAAGAATCCAAAGTCAAGGAATCTCCATTGATGGCGTTGACGGCGAAATCCGGTGCTTTGCTTCCGACTGAAGTGAGTAAAGCCCTTTGATAGGCCGAATGAAGGCGATGAAATAATTTATCTTCTTTAGCCGGACTTTCGATTAAATTTAAATAGTTACCTATGGTGCCGGGATTATTATTTCGCAGTAAATAATCTTGAATCAAAACCAGACTGGCAATCGAACTCGGATGCTCCTCCACAAATTAGGAGGCCTTTATCATGAGTGATTGTTCAAGCGCGTTTTTTTGAGAGAAATAACTTTCGGAAGTTATCAAATACCCTGAATCGTTCTCCGCTGTTTGAAGGCATTTGATTTTATCTTCCAAATCGTTTTTTTCTTCGATAATCTTTTTATTATTCTGTCTGAATTTTGTTAACAATTCGTTTACTTCATTTCCTTTTATTTCAACAAGCTCCGGATTATCGACATTTCCCGAAATTTTAATTTTTTCTCCGTTTTTTACCCAAGCGGTTATCCAAACATCACCCTGTTTCATGTTAATTTCGATTGGGCTGATTGTATCATAAAAAGAAGAGGTGTAGGTGAATTTTCCGTCTTCCGCATAAACCGAATCAATCCGAATATCATCGCCCACATAGGTAACCAATGCAATGAGCGAGTTCTCGACTCCTTCTATTTGCCCTTCAACCACATACGTTTTTTTGTCTTTGCACGATGAGCAAAGCATCATTAAAATAAATAGATAAAAAACTGTTTTTTCTTTCATAAAATAAAATAATCTGCTGTACTTTTCTATTAAGAACGTACAAAGATATAAAATATCTTAATCTTTTATAACATTTTTATAACTTTTTAGATGAAAACAATCATTATTATCTTACATTGGGAAAATTTGTGAAATAAAAGGGTTCCATGCAAAGGGAAAATATAAGCGTTTGCATGTTATCTACTACTCATAAAGCGTTGAATAACAGAATTTATTAAGAGAAGCGCTCACTTTATCCGAAATATCATCTCCGGTTTTCAATTATCGCCGGAAACGAAAAGAGATGCAGTTACCTGCACCCCTTAACTCTCAGTTCTTAGTTCTTAACTCTTAGTTCTTAACTCACTCCGCTATGCACCGGACACTCATGCCCATCGCATGGGCGGTGATGTCGCGCACGGTCACGCTGTCATCGGTGAAGAGCATTTCGTACGAGTAGCCCCCACCCGCTACACTACTCCAATAGTCGCCGGAGCTACCCGTGGAGTACACGTAACCGTAGTCGAAGGCCCGGTAGCCGGCGGCAGGCAAAAAAAGTAACGGCTCAGGAGCCGCGGGGTCGCTAAGAAGTTCGGTACCGTTCTTGTATTTTTCTTCGGCGGCGGTCCAAACGGTCGAGTCGTACAACGCGTAACCGCGGGTCTTACCATCATCAGTCCACGTGTCGGAAGCAGCTGCTTTTCCATCGGATACACGCACCCATGTAATACCCGGGTTGCCGGTAGGGGTAGCTGCATGACCGGCAATGGTACTGTTATCTGCATCATCCGTGTAAAAATAATCGTTCGAAGAATCGCCGATGTCACCGTTTTCGTGACCAAGCAACGCCCATTCGTACTGGGTAGGCACACGATAACCGACAGGGCAAGGGTCGTTAGCAGTATTCTTGACGGGATTATCGTTACCGCCGGGGGTATCATCAATAGCCAATCCGTTGCCCCACAAATCGTCTATCACAGAATAAAGCCAATTAATTTTCTCCGTAATAACAAATTTGCC
>JAIRRK010000074.1 GCA_031256015.1 Dysgonamonadaceae bacterium | reverse complement strand
GACTAATAACCAGAAGAAAATAATTGAAAATATCATTAGTAATCCTTATGTTACTTCTGAAGAATTATCTAAAATAGTAGGTATTACCTCTGACAATATCAGAGTAAATATTTCCAAATTAAAATCCAAAGGCATTATCCGCCGCGAAGGTGCTGACAAAGGCGGTAAATGGGTAATCATAAAACCGGATTGATTTGTACCATATTTGCGACATAAAACAGTAAATTGCTGATATTCAATAGTGATTAATTTTGAAGAAAAAATCGTTGTATTCGCCGTAAGTTAGAAGCCGACTCCACTGTCGTTTCAAAAGCTAAAGACAGTTTTTTGTAATTGACCGTTTGAACTTCACATAAAGCAATTATCATTTGTCCGATAAACCTTATGCGAACTAAAATAGAAGTCAAACTATCTTCCCCAACTTTTGGAATCTCGGTAATTGCTGCTTTGATTATATTTCAAGTCTTGTAACAGAGAGGAACTTACCGCAATCGTAAAATAGTACGACTGATAAGGGCCAACCGGAATAAAATTGGCCGACATTTGCCAGCAGTGCATTTGCCGGGTAATGGAACATCGCATGGTAGTGAATTTCTTTGTGTCGAAATTGAAATCGGTACCAAAATTGAGACTCCAGTTTTTGGTCGGACTAATATTTCCATTGACTCCTAATGACTGACTTATCGCATAAGGATATTCACATCGTACTTTATCGAAATTTTGTCGGTCATATCCCACAGAGAGGGAGTAATTGAAACTTAAACTCCAAGGAATCGTCGACAAAAAATAGCCGTCGGCGTCGTATTCGTTATCGTCTCTTTTTGGGGATTGTCGCAGGGAGGTTCGTTGCTCCGTTCTATTTTCACCCGATTCGGCCTCCAATTTAGCTTCGGTTCGGTCCGGATCATCTTCTTCACCGGAAGTTTCGGTTTCATCTGTTTTATTTCGGGAAAACAGCTTCTTGAATGTATCGTTGTTGAAAGTATAAGAGAAACTGGTTGCCGTAGATATTAAGCGGCCTAAGCCTTTCCCCGATTCAAAACGGGTCTTATTAATTCTGTTTCCGTTTTCATTATATCGGTAAACATCAAATTGTCCTTGAAGCGACAAAGTATAAGCACGTCCGAATTTAAGTCGAAGATTGGCACTTATATTGTCCCAGTTTAACGAATCTCTTAAGAAATTATATCCGGAAGATACCCTAAATTGATCGACCAAGGTTACTTTTCGGGTAGAGTCCGTGTCGGCGACCGGAATTTTCATTTCCAAATTATTGTCCAAAGAAAAACTCATTGTTCCTTGCTTTCCCATCGCCGGAACATTGTAGATATGATGACTGAATGGAGAAAAATACTTGGTTTCAACTTCCCCGCTGTTATTTATATAAGTTCTTTCTTTCCAGTATCCGTACCGTTCATTTCCAAAATCGGGAGCACCGCTAAAAGAAATACCGGGAGTTATCACATGCCTGATTACGGTTTTCTTTGCCCAATCACCCCAAATTCCCCAAGGTTTGTACATTCCGTATAATTTTGTATTCAGCCCTGCACTGAACGAATAATTATATATTCGATAAAAACCGTAAGTTGTATCTGCCGGAGCCAAAGCATTTGTACTCGGATTATATCGTTGATCAATGGCACTTGTGTACCATCGTTCGGTATAATTCACGCGGGCAGTTAAAGCAATATTCTTAAACAAATTGAAAGAAGCACTGATCGGAATTTCATGTTTCATTCCGTTTTTCCAATCCTTGATTATATTTTTATGCATAATGTCGGCTTCTTTTGCAGAGATACTGTTTGAAAAGATTCCGGAATAACTCAAACGAACATTTTCATACCATTTCGGATTTCCGATTACTTCTTTTCTTTGGAAAGGATAAATTTCCCGCATCGAGATTGTTATATTCGGAAACGAAACAGATATTCTTTCGTTTTTTGTTTCTTGGGTAATGCTCCCTGAGGCCGTAAATGAAAAGGGACTATTGGGAGGCCTGAAGCTGTAATTCACACTCGAGCCTTTTGAATTTTCGGTTGATTGTCCGGAATACAAGCTTCCGATGTCATTTCTGGAATAGGTAGCCGTGGCAAAATTAACACTTGCCGAAAAGTTGTGAAACGGATTGGCTTTAGGATCTTGACTGTGGGACCAACGTACTTGAAAATCTTTTTTTATGTCGTAATCGGGATCTAATTTATTTTCTCCCATTTTTGTGACTCTGTAACTTGCATGCAGATTTCCGTTGAATTTATATCTTTTTCGGTAAGAAGAACGCGCATCCAATCCCCATGAGCCTTTTGTGAAAACTTCTCCCGTAAGAGCCAAATCGACATAGTCGTTAAATGCAAAATAATATCCTCCTCCCTGTAGCGAGAACCCTCGGGTTAATTCGTCGCCGTAAGTAGGCATTAATATTCCGGAAGAATAATTCTTCGTGAAAGGAAAAAATCCGAAAGGGATTGCGATTGGCAAAGGAACATCCTCCACAACCAGATAAGAAGGCCCGGCAATCACTCGTTTTCCGGGCTGCACTTTCGCCTTCGTTAATTGCAGATAAAAATGAGGATGATCGTGCTCTTCGCAGGTTGTATATTTTCCATCTTCCATGTAAAGATCGTTATTATCCATTTTTTTTGTTTTCCCGGAAGTAATATATCCTTCTCCTTGTTGAGTGATTACATCAGTGATGAACATTTTCTTCGTTTTGAAATTGTAACGGGTCTTTTTCATTTCATATTCCATACCGCCTTCCCTGAAAACCGGATAACCTGATTCGTTTTCAATCGAATCTACGACAAAAGTGGAGTACATCATGCTGCTGTCGGCGTCTACTTCGATGTACGCACCGGTTAAGTTCATACCCGAATAATCGATTGAAGCATCGCCATATAAAAAAATCATATTACGGCTATCCATGGTCATGACCATCGAATCCTGAGCGTTGTAAAGCACGGGAGCATCAATTGTATTCGATTTGGCAGGAGCAACGGAATCGGTTTGTAAGGCAATGGAATCCGTTGACAAACCGATAGAATCGGTAACTGTCAGAATCGAATCCCTGTTGATAAGCAGAGAATCCGAAGAAAGCCCGGAAGAAGAAATATCGTCTTGAGCCGATAAGATTTTTCCTGAGAAAACACTTATCAGTAAGAAACATATTAAAAGATGAGATTTCTTTATTATCATTTATCAATCAGCCTAAAAATAATTTCACTAAATCGTCGAATCGCGTCAATGAATCTTCTCCATATTTGGATAAATTTTTACGGATTTGGTCGATGCTTTTTGTTTCGTTCAAATTCGATTTGGAATAAAATTTATCCGCAAAACAAATTAATTTTTCTTCTAACGACTCCGGCAGCATATCTTTATAAGGAAGCGGCAACAATTTCACATCCTCTTTTGTCAATCCCGATCCGGTATGTCTTTCACAAACAAGAGCATGCTTTCGATAACCCTCTTCATTCAAAAGTTCGGCTCCTAAGTAACCATGACAAATGTAAGGATATTTCCCAAAACAATGTATAGACGGAGCGTATGTTTTGAAAATTCCGATGTCATGCAAAAGAGCTGCCTCGTAAATAAAATCTTTATCGATAGTCCATTCCGGATGTATTTTTATAATTTCAAGAGATTTATTGGCAACCGATAAACTGTGTGTCAACAAAATACCGCGAAGGGGCATTCCGTTTTCGTAATATTTATTTATAATTTCGATCGGATCCATTTCAATTTCTTTGTGACCGCAAAGATAAAAATAATCTGAAACTATCTCTCAATGTTATTGAAAGTTGAGACAGGAAAAAGGTTAAGATATTGCAATTATTAAAAATAATCATGTAATTTTGCTGCAAATTAAAGAAAATGCATCATGATGGGGAAAGAAAAAATAGTTCAAGTTGTTATTTTGATAACCTTTTTGTCTTTTTCCTGTTTATCTTTTATATCGGCTGACAATAAAGAGAATCTTTTTACAGTCGTACTGGATCCCGGACATGGCGGGAAAGACCCCGGAGCAATTGGAAGAAAAGGGAAAGAGAAAAATATTAATTTATCCGTAGCCCTTTTGGCAGGTAAATTAATGGAGGAGAATCACGAAGATGTAAAAGTGGTCTATACCCGGAAGAGAGATGTATTCGTTGAGCTTTACAAAAGAGCCGACATTGCAAATAAAAATAAAGCGAATTTGTTTATTTCCATTCATACCAATTCAACGGGCGGAACTCAAGCGAGAGGTCCCGAAGTTTTTACTTTGGGAGTTTCCCGAACAAAAGAGAATTTTGAAATTGCCAAGAAAGAAAATGAAGTTATTTATTTGGAAGATAATTACGAAGAAAAATACGAAGGATTTAATCCCGGTTCTTCCGAATCGTATATCATTTTCGAATTTATGCAAAATAAATACGCCGAGCAAAGCATTTCTTTTGCTTCGTTTGTTCAGGAAGAACTGAATAAATGCGTTTCGTGGAAAGGAAGAGGAGTTAAACAGGCCGGTTATTTGGTTTTGGCAAGAGCAACAATGCCTCGTGTTTTGATTGAACTTGATTTTATAAGTAATCGGGCAGCCGAAGATTATCTTTTAAGTCAGGAGGGGCAGAAAAATTATGCAAACGCCATCTATACTGCTTTCAAACATTATAAGGCTGATTATGACAGAAAGAACGGAATTAGCGACAAGAAAAAAGAAGTTTCTCCACAAAACGAGCAAACCGGAGCGGTTTATAAAGTGCAAATATTAACTTCTTCGAAGAAACTTCCCGAAAACTCGTTGCAATTCAAAGGATATAATGTTGATTATTACGAAGAAAACAAAATATATAAATATACTTACGGAGAAACAAGTGATTGGAATGAAATATCGGAAATAAGAAAAAGTTTATTGAAAGATTTCAAAGATGCCTTTATCATCCGTTTTGAAAATGGAAAACGAATTAAATAAAAAATCAAATGAAAAAGATATTCACAAAAGAAGTTATTATAGGATTAGTTACAATTGTCAGTTTGGGTGTTTTGTACTCGGGAATTAATTATTTGAAAGGAATTAATATATTGAAACAAACCAATCATTATTATGTTACAATGTCCAATGTTGCGGAACTTCAAATATCCGGCCCGGTTTATGTCGACGGATTCAAAGTCGGATTGGTTAATTCCATCGAATACCAATACGATAATCCCGGACCGGATAACATTGTTGTTCAAATCGGTTTGGATAAAGAAATGAAATTACAAACAGGAAGTTATGTCGAATTAAAATCGGGATTAACTTCGGGAGCTTATTTAAACATCATTCTCAATAAATATGTAAGTACGTACCTTCAACCCGGAGATACGATAACCGGCAAGTCGTCGGAAGGAATGATGGATAAATTGGCGAATGATTTGATACCTCAGGTCGAAAGCATCCTGCCTCGATTAGATTCCATTCTTTCGGGTATTCAAATTTTAGTAAATCATCCGGCTTTACACGAGTCTCTCGATCACATCTCCGTTTCGACGGCCAATCTACAGAAATCGACAAATCAGCTTAACAATATGCTATCGAAAGATGTTCCTTCAATTGTTTCCAATTTCAATAAAATATCATCCGATTTTGCAATCGTCAGCGAAAACGTTTCTAAAATAGATTTTGAGAGAACATTTATAATAGCCGATAAAACCATCCAAAATCTGAATAAAATGACAGAGCAGTTGAATAATCCCAATAGTTCGCTAGGCTTATTGATGAACGACAGCTCATTGTATAATAATTTGGATTCCACGGCAAAAAATGCATCCGAATTATTCAAGGATTTAAAAGAAAACCCCAAAAGGTATGTTCATTTTTCTATTTTCTAGAAGGACAACTTTATTTAGAACCGTTATAAATAAAAAATATTTTTCCGAGTTTTTACTAAAGCATTACAATCCGTCTGTCATAAATCAAATCAGCCCTCTTTAAATTGAAAAAACAGAAAGAGTTTAATGATATAATTTCGATAAATAGTTGTTATTCAATAAATTATATATTTGTGGCTTTATTCAAGTCTAAGTCATTGTATTACAGTGACTAAATTTAAAATATACAAAAACAACAAAAAAAGCATTTTGTTTTATTGTTTTTTTTTTCAAATTTTGCATGAAATAAGAGACACAGTTTTATCTCTGACGGAAAAACACAACTAATTCTAATTTTAATTTTATAGTTAATTTATATTAATAGATCAAAGTGAGAAAGATGCCTGTAGATTTGTGGAATCAATGTTTGGATATTATCAAAGACAATGTTAGCGATAGTATTTTTAACACTTGGTTCACTCCAATTATTCCTCTTAAATATGAAAAGGATGACTTTACCATTCAGGTTCCCAGTCAATTTTTTTATGAGTATCTGGAAGAAAAATATGCCGATCTCATTTTTCAATCATTGAAAAGAGTCAGCGGTAAACCTTTGGTCCTTAATTATAGAATAATAGTCGATCATTCTAACCAAAGTAACGGACATACGGTTTTACAAAGCGAACATTCGCCCAATGCAAATGAAAACCGGCGGACAGCTAAAGATTTGAATAAGGCTCCCGACGACTTATATCAACCGTCGCCGCTTGATTGGAATCCGAATTTGAATAGTAAACTGAATTTTAATAATTTCTTTGAAGGTCCAAGTAATAAATTGGCTCGTTCAATTGCGTTCAAGATAGCAGCGGAACCGGGAAAAGATTTCAATCCTTGCTTTATATACGGAAATTCGGGTGTGGGGAAAACACATCTTTGCCACGCAGTTGGCAATCAGATAATGGAGCAATATCCGGAAAAGAAAGTATTGTATATTTCGGCTCACTTATTTGAAGTGCAATTTACGGATGCTCGGAAAAAAAATACACACAACGATTTTGTGCATTTTTATCAAGGTGTCGATGTTCTTATTTTGGACGATATACACGAACTTGCCGGAAAAGAAAAAACCCAACAGTCTTATTTTCACATTTTCAACCATCTGAAATTGTTGGGCAAACAACTTATCCTCACGGCAGATAAAGCTCCGGTGTCGATACAGGGATTGGAGGAACGACTAATCAGTCGACTGAAATGGGGATTGACTTTGGAATTGCAAAAACCCGACTTGGATTTAAGGAAGAAAATCCTGCACAACAAAATAAAACAAGACGGACTGCATATTGCGGATAATATTATTGATTACATCGCAGAGAACGTAACCGATCATGTTCGCGATTTGGAAGGAATCATCACTTCTCTTGTGGCTCATTCGTTGGTTTACGGTCGCGAAGTTGATCTTGAATTGGCTCAGAGGGTGGTAAGCAAAACCATTAAATTAGAGAAGAAGCAAATTACATTGGAAAAAATACAAAATGTAGTGAGTACTTATTTTAAGATTGACCTGAAAGAAATTAATTCCAAATCAAGAAAACGGGAAATCGTTCAGGCTCGCCAAGTAACTATGTTTCTTTCAAAGAAATACACCGATTATTCGTATGCTCATATAGGCAATCTTGTCGGAAAAAGAGACCATGCAACCGTATTGCATGCTTGCAAAACCATTCAGGATAATTTAGATATAGATAAAGGTTTTCGATTGACAATCAAAGATATTGAAACCTTGCTGCAACAATAACTCGTCCCATCGAAAGTTTTCAAAATTCGGAGTTGAAAAGCCGGCGGATTCGCACATCAACTCCACCCGTTTTAGTTTCTTGACGACTAAACGGAACTATCCGGAAAAAGCCCTGTCATTACCGATGTACTGCCGGTAATACGGTGCTTAACTTTACGCTGAACTCGAATGTTACTTTATCCGAATTTAGGGATTGAATGAATCTATCTTATCGTTTTTAATCCACGATTTCCATGTAAGTTTGATTGTCTTCATCCCATTCAAATTCGGCCCCTGTGGGAGCCGCCAGAATTAAATCCAGAGCCGGATTAATGGAGAGCATCTCTTCGGGATAAACAACTTCTACGTGAGAGGGATTATCAAGGTATTCCTCGCTTTCATCTCCGTAGAGGAAGCGCCACCCGCTGTCGATTTTAGTTTCGGGTTCATCCCGGTAACAATAGCCGATATGATCGGCCTTCAACGCTCTTGTTGAGACAAAAGCATACTTTTTTACTTTTTGTTCGTCCTGCGGTCGCTCCTCAGGAACATCGTCTTTACTGTGTTCGTTCATAATTTTGATTGTTGATATACTGATGTGCCTGTATGCCGACAGTATGTCTTTTGTCCGGCACACAGGCACGTTACTTTTATCCGAAGTCGTCGAACATCAACATTTCCGGAGGAACTCCCAAGTTGTCCAACATTCTTTTCACGGCATTGGCCATAGGGCCGGGACCGCACATATAATACTCGATGTCTTCCGGAGCTTCGTGATTAACCAAGTAGTTATCGTAAATTACCTGATGAATGAATCCCACATGGCCTTCCCATTTATCTTCGGGTAAAGGCTCGCTCAGTGCGATATGGAATCGGAAGTTCGGAAATTCCTTCTCTAATGCTCGGAAGTCTTCTTCATAGAAGATTTCCACTTTGGACCGCGCACCGTACCAATAAGAAATCTTACGGTCGGTTGTCTTCAAAGTATGGAGTAAATGCAGCAAATGCGAGCGCAAAGGAGCCATTCCCGCGCCTCCGCCGATATAAAGCATTTCCCGTTTCGTATCCAAGATATGAAATTCACCATAAGGGCCGGAAACAGTTACTTTGTCTCCCGGTTTCAAGCTGAAAATATAGGAAGAGCAAATTCCGGGAGGAACTTGTGCCCATGTTCCCGCATTTCTGTCGAAAGGAGGCGTTGCGATACGAATATTCAGCATAACGATATCGCCTTCTGCCGGATAGTTTGCCATGGAATAAGCGCGTACATTTTCCTCGTTGTTCTTACCCGTCAAATCCCACATTTTATACTTATCCCATTCCTGTTTGAATCGGTTGACGTCTTCTCCTTTTTCCGGTCGCGCTTCCACATTAAAGTTGGCAAACGGAACCTGATATTTAGGCACTTTGATTTGAATGTAAGACCCCGGTTTGAAATTAAGATGTTCTCCATCGGGTAATTTCACTACAAATTCTTTGATGAAAGAAGCCACATTGTAATTGGAAACCACTTCACATTCCCACTCTTTTACTCCAAAGACTTCTTCAGGGATACGGATATTCAGGTTGTCTTTTACTTTTGTTTGACATCCCAAACGCCAGTGAGCTTTCATTTCTTTTCTTGAGAAAAACCCGACTTCCGTAGGAAGTATCTCGCCACCGCCTTCAATCACTCTGCAGCGACATTGTCCGCAGGTACCTCCTCCTCCGCAAGCACTTGATAAAAAGATTCCGTTGGCTTGAAGAGTCGATAAAAGAGTTCCTCCCATCGAAGTTTCAATCTCTTTTTCATCGTTGATCACTATTTTTACGTTTCCTGAAAGCGTCAATTTACTTTTAGCAAACAACAAAACACTTACTAAAAGTAAAATCACCAAAAGGAAAACGGTAACACTTGCAATTATAGTCATACTTCCTGATAGTTTATATTTTTATTCCTGAAAAACTCATAAATCCGAATCCCATCAAAGCAGTCAGGATGAAAGCCATCCCCAATCCTTTTAACGGTTTAGGTATATCTGAATACTGCAATTTTTCGCGAATAGCTGCAATCCCGATAATAGCCAGCAACCATCCGATACCCGAGCCAAGTGCATAAGTTGTTGCAATTCCCACATTGGCGAAATCTTTCTGCTGCATGAAGAGAGAGCCTCCCATGATGGCACAGTTTACTGCAATAAGCGGCAGGAAAATCCCTAATGAGTTATAAAGAGCCGGCATGAATTTCTCCAAAATCATCTCTATAATCTGCACGACGGAAGCGATTACTGCAATAAAAATAATAAAGCTCAAGAAACTTAAATTAACGGAATCAAATTGATCTCCCAGCCAACTCAACGCTCCGGCTTTCAGAACATGGTTTTCCAACAAATAATTGACAGGCAAAGTTACAGTTAATACAAATGCAACGGCAATACCCAATCCCATTGCTGTTTTTACATTCTTCGAAACGGCCAAATAAGAACACATCCCCAAGAAGTAAGCGAATATCATATTCTCCACAAAGATGGAGCCGATAAATGTACTTAAATATTCTTGCATGATTTCTTTTAGAATTAATAATTAAAAATTAAGTGATGCATCAGTTTTTTTCCTGTAATTCTTTGTCTTTCGAACGTTGTATCCAAATGATGCAGGCAACCACAATCAAGGCCATCGGAGGTAAAATCATCAGACCGTTATTTTCATAGCCTATTTCATATAGTTTATCCGGTATCACCTGAAATCCGAATAATGTTCCCGAACCTAATAATTCGCGAAAGAAACCAACAACAATTAAAATAAGTGCATATCCCAATCCGTTACCTACACCATCTAAAAAGGCCGGTAGCGGTTTGTTTCCCAAAGCAAAAGCCTCTAAACGTCCCATCACGATACAGTTCGTAATAATCAGTCCGATGAATACCGAAAGTTGTTTGCTCACATCATAAGCAAAAGCCTTCAGGACTTCATTCACCACGGTTACCAAAGCGGCAACAACCACTAATTGAACAATGATACGGATTCGTCCGGGAATTGTATTTCTCAGAAGGGAAATAACCACGTTCGACAAAGCAACCACTGCAATAACCGAGATTCCCATCACAATGGCAGGTTCCAGTTTGCTCGTAACAGCCAATGCGGAACAAATACCCAACATTTGCACTGTTACCGGATTTTCCTTACTTAAAGGATTAAATAATATCAGTTTATTTTTTGGTGACATACTTGCTTATTCTTTAGTTAAAAATGGTTTATAGGCTTCCAATCCGGAAAACAACATCGCATCCACTCCCTGACCGGTAATAGTTCCACCGGAGATTCCGTCCACATAATCTTTTCCCTGAACTGTTCGTCCGGGCTTAACAATCGCAACGGAAGTGAATGTTCCTTCTTGATTGAAAATTCGCTTACCGATGAATGCTTGAGCAAAGAACGGTTTCTCTATTTCGGCACCTAATCCGGGAGTTTCTCCTGCATGTCCGAATGAAGCTCCATAGATAGTTTTCTTATCGTCGTCCAATGAGATAAATCCCCACAATGGGCCCCATAAACCGGCACCGCGAAGAGACAAGACATATTTTAAAGAACCTTCGATATCGGCAACCAAAACAGGATAGTTCCTTTCTTCGATTGGTTTTCTCAATTCTTCGGTCAATTCCACAGCGAAGGCATTGCCATCGACTTTATTTCCTTGACTATTTATCAAATAGGTGTCAACAATCAACTTGTCGTATAATTCTTCCGCATTTGCATTGGTCGATTCCACATTGATGGAAGTCAATATCTGACGCATTTTATCAATCGCTTCGTTCTTTGCTTGTTGAGGACGAAGAGTTTCCGATGTATATGCTAAAATTAAAGCTACCAAAATAACCATAACCGAAGCATAGATAAGAGTATAAATATTACTGTCTTTATTCATTGTTGCCTCCTTTCGGAATACGTTTCAAACGACGTTTAATATTTGCTTCCACTACATAATGGTCGATCAGCGGAGCAAACGAATTCATAAATAAGATTGCCAGCATCATCCCTTCCGGATAACCCGGATTCAGCACTCTTACACAGATGGCGAAAAATCCGATTAAGAATCCGAAAATGTATTTTCCGGTTTGTGTTCTCGGAGAAGTGACTGGATCTGTAGCCATGAATACCGCTCCAAAAGCGAAACCGCCCAATAAGATTTGCTCTCCTACGCTTACCTGCATCGCCGGAGTCGAACCAATCGCGTTAAACATGAATACAGTAACGATACCTCCGACAAATACGGAAAACATTGTTCTCCAATTTCCGATTCCGGTAAGCAATAAAATAATGGCACCGATTAATATACACAGGGTAGAAGTTTCTCCGATTGATCCGGGGATTAAACCCAAGAACATATCCCAATAACTTAAAGCATTTCCCATTGTATCGGTTACTTGTACCGGCACGGACGATGAACCTATTTGTCCCAAAGGGGTGGCTCCCGAAAAAGAATCGACAACTTGTCCTCCTCCCAAACCGAAAGTGGAATCTGTTCTTACGAACACCGATTCTCCCGACATTTTGGAAGGATATGCAAAAAA